>JANPBY010000018.1:0-15449 GCA_031430645.1 Actinomycetes bacterium | reverse complement strand
CGGGCCGATGACCGAGGCTTCAGCCTGATCGAGGCGATCGTAGCTTTGCTCATCTCCTCGATTGCCTTCACCGCACTGGCCTATGCCGGGATCTCCTCGATCCAGGCGTCCTACGTCGGCCGCTCCTCTCAGCAAGCCGCGGACTTGGCTGCCCAGCAGCTGGAGCTGCTCCGCTACGCCGAGTATGGGTCTCTAGGGCACGTGGCATCCGACCTGAGTGGAGACCCCGCGGTCACGAGCTGCTCCGGCGGTGTGTGCGTTGATCCGGGTACCGGGGTACGCGAGCCTCTGGTGATCGTTGCCGGCGGCCTTGCGCCTCACAGCGTCACCACCCGGACGGCCGCCACGAACCAGACGGCATACACCACGCGCACCTATATTTCCCGACCAGCGGACGCCTTCGGTGCGGACTATCTGCGCATCACGGTATTCGTCTCATGGGATGCCTATGGAGAGACCAGGACCAAGCAGGTCTCGTCGATAGTCACCTACTCCCAGCGAGGGCTTCCCCTGCCGGTCTTCAAACTCACCCCACTGGGTGCCACGAGCGCGACGGTCAACCCGGGCGCCCAGGTGGTGTTCGGCTACACCTTGAGTAACCAGGGAGCGCCAGACCGATTTAACCTGGTCACCTCGGGATTCGGAGTCTGGACTCTCGTACGTGACGACGGCGACCGGCTCTGGGAGCCGGCTCAGGACACTCAGGTATTCCTCGACACCTCCTCTGACGGCGTTGTAGACAGCGACCTCCTCGAGCCAGGGGGTGCGGTCGACCTGTGGGCCTTCCGGACGGTCGCGCTGTCCGAATCATTGGCCACGACGACCACCACCTTGTCCGCAACCTCCGTCGGGCAACCGTTGGTCGCTGGCGGAGTGCAGACAGCGACGACAACGACGACAGTGACCAGCGCGGTTATCACAGCCTCACCGACGCCGAGCCCCAGTAGCACAGTGAGCAGCTCGCCAACCCCGTCTGCGACGCCATCGGTGACTGATTGCCCCCTGAGCGGAACGGCACCCACGGCCACGGCCTCGGCCACGTACAGCCTCGTGAGCTACACCTTGCACAACGCCTCGGGGAGTGGAAGCTGGGTGGGAAGTGGCACGAGCACTGCGGCCGGCCAAGGGAGGCCTCTGACCATGGACCGGGTAGGTCCTCTGGCGGGCAGCTTGAACGCCTACTCGACCGACCTCACCCCAGACGGAAGTCTCCCGGGCAGGGTCCTTCAGACCGGTGGGGCGTTCACCACGGGGGCTACGCCCAACGTGGCGCGTCTCGTCGACTGGCGTACTGCGATCGACCGCAAATCGTACTCAGGTACCGCGGTCCTGAAACTGTGGGTCGCCTCCGCGCCGAGCAGCCCCAGCACGAGCATCAGTCTGCGCGCCTACCTCTACAAGTGGGCCAAGGTGAGTGGGACCTACACGGCGACACAGATCGGGAGTCCGGTGGACATCGTCGTGTCACCGTTCACCTGTCTTGGCTTCCAGCAGGTGTCGGCCGCCCTGGCTGTGCCCGTGACTGCTGTTGGCAGCAACGGCTATCTCGGCGTCCAGCTCGTGAACACCGGAAGTCAACCGGTGAGGCTCGGCTATGACGTGACAGGGACCTACCCCGCGGCCCTCGTCGTCCCGGAGAAGTGACATGAATCGTTGCCTCTTTCGATTGAAGGACGCCCGTGGCACGGACCGTGGGATGTCTTTGGTCGAAGTCCTCGTCACCATGTTCATCCTGGGGGTGATCGGGGCTCTCGTGACCAGCGCAGTGATCGTCTCAGCGAAGAACCAAGTGCGCACCGACGATGAGAACCGTGGCCAGCAGGATGCGAAGGTGATTCTCGACCGCATGGGTCGCGACGCGCGCGAGGCTCGCGGAGTCGTTTGCGACGGCGGCCTCGCTGATCCGACGGACTTGACCTCGGCCGATCCCAACTGCCTTGCGCACCTGCAGTTGTGGATTGACGGAAACTCGGACTACGTACAGCAGACCAGCGAGGTCGTGACCTGGCGACTCGAGGGATCTCCCGATGGTCTGCACTATGACGTCTATCGGGTTCAGGGCTCGGGGTCCAGCGCGATCCGTCAGCGGCAAGCGACCTCGCTGATCGTGCGGACGCTGTTCTCCTACGACACCCCCAGCAACCCGACACAGGCCCAGTTGATCACGATGAACATGCGGTACGACGCCATCGTCGGGGCGGGCGTTGACCTACGTAGCGCGTCCTTCACAGCTCGGCTTAGGAACAAGGGGAACCGATGATGTCGAGATACCGTCAACTGCTTCGTCAGGATTCGGGCATGGGGATGATCCTTGTGATCGGTGTGATGGGCATTGTCAGCCTGATGATCGTGACGACGTCGATCACCGCGTTGAGCAGCCTGCGCTCCGCTCAGAGCCGAGTGGCGAATGAGCAGGCGCTAGCAGCCGCAGAGAACGGGATCGATTTCGCCCTCGCGCGCCTGCAGAAGGCCTTCGACGACTACAACGCTGACTACCCGATCCCGAACGCCCCGACTGCCAGCGAGCCAACTCCGCCGTGTGAAGGCACGTCGGTCGCCCAACCCAGCACTTTCTCGAATGCAGCGGCCGAGAAGGCCTGGATCCAGACTCAGCTGACCACGCTGCTCGCAGCCCACCCGGAGTGCATTCAGCAAGGCGGTCAAGGAGAGTTCTTGATCCTCAAGCCCGTCACTCCCTTGGTCAACGGTCTCTACCCGAAGTACGGCCGCGTCTATTCCGTCGGTTGGTCTCCTTCTCGTGGTGCCAATGGGGCGGCCACGCGCGTGCTTAAGGCCGAATACATCTTCATGCCGTTTCGACCCACGCACGCGGTGCTAACCGGAGGTGACCTGGCGATCTCGTCGAGCACGACCGTCCGGGCCGCCTTCGGTGTCGACCCCGCTCTGGCGAGCGTCCACACGAACGGCAGCATCACTAACGTGCTGGGAAATCCCACCGTGACTGGCCCCGTGACATCCACCGGTGGGTCAACTCAGAGCAGCAACAACTTCCAGTCGAACCCGGGTGGGGCGGTGGGCACCAAGGCCAATCAGCGCATTCCGCGGGTGAGCGCCCGCTCGTTGTACTTCCATGCAGGATCCGTCAGTCCGCCCGTGACCGGCGCAAGTTGGTTCGATCTGTGCCCCACCGGAGAGGTCAAGCCGTACTCCACCAGTGGTCCATGCTCCGCTAGTTCGACGTTGGGTAGTTCACCTTTCCGCGGCTGGTCGTTCAACTCAGGCAGCAAACTGTGGACAGCAAGCCGCAATGTTGCGACCCAACCGGGGATCTACTTCGTCCACGAGGCGAATGTCGAGGTTGGTCCTGGCAACGCGACCATCCCCAACTTTACGGTGATCGCCTCTTCGCAGAACCCAGACAACTGCAGCAGCAAGCAATACGGAAACATCACGTGGGACCACTACGCCATTGACGCCCCGGCGTATCCGAATCTGTTCTTCTACGCTGACGCTGATGTACTGACTGGGTCCAACTTCACCGCTGGACGTGGCACCACAGCTCCGCCGGTGACCAGCGGGATGTTCGTTGCCGGCGACCAGATCCAACTCTCGACCTCGAGTTCGGGGGCTGTCGGGTCGATCCTCGCAGGGAACAGCTGCACGACCAGTCCCCTAGTGACCTCCAATGAAGTGAAAAACCCCACGGTGTGGTACGACCCCAACTCGGATGCGCCCTTCACGAGCGTGATCACCACGACACTCTGGCTCGAGTACCCGGGTATCACTCCCTGATGCAGTAGAACAAGGGCCTGTGACCACCCTCCTCATCGCTGGTTCGGCGATCCTCGGGCTGTTCGTGGGTTCCTTCCTCAATGTCGTGATCCATCGAGTCCCGTCGGGGCTGTCTGTTGTGCGGCCTCGGTCCCGCTGCCCGGTCTGTGAGACTCCCATCAAGGAACGGGACAATATCCCCGTCTTCAGTTGGGTTCTCTTGAGAGGGCGCTGTAGGACCTGTGCTGCGTCGATCAGCGTGCGCTACCCGCTGGTCGAGCTCCTGACCGCTCTTACCTTCGCCCTCATCGCGTGGCGCTTCCAGGAGAACCTTCTCGCGATCCCGGCCTACCTCTATCTCGCAGCCGTCGGGGTGGCCCTCGCGGCCATCGATCTGGACACCAAACGTCTGCCGAACGCGCTGACCCTGCCCTCCTACGTCGTCGGCGGCGTACTCCTGCTCATGCCGACGGTGGCCGACGAGGCCTGGTCGGCCTACGCGAGGGCGTGGGGCGGGGCTGCCGCACTGTTTGCGTTCTACTTCTTGCTCGCGTTCATCTACCCCGCGGGAATGGGCTTTGGGGATGTCAAGCTCGCAGGGGTCCTCGGCCTCTATCTTGGGTGGATTGGTTGGGGGGTCCTTGTGCTCGGCGGATTCCTCGGCTTCCTGCTCGGTGGGGTGGTCGGGATCGTGTTGATCGTTTCTGGCAAAGCCGGACGGAAGTCCGGAATTCCCTTCGGCCCGTTCATGATTGCAGGTGCCCTGACAGCCGTTGTTTGGGGAGATGGCTTCGTATCCGCCTACCTGGACGCACTAGGTATCTGACCACGGCGGCGCATTTCTTGCGCGATGTCGACCAGTCGGTGTGCGCAAGATCCTCAAGCGGGCGGTCGAGACGTCCGATGCCCTTTCTGACACCGCCTTACACAGGCGAACAGCGCGGCCTCAGGCCGCCTCGGGAAGGGTTGGCGCCGTGGCTGGACGATCCGCCATTGGGCTTGACATCGGCACGTCGGGCGTACGTGCTGCCGAAGTTCACTTCGGCAAAGGAGAGATCAGCCTGGCGAAGTTCGGTCAGGTGGCACTCCCAGACGGAGCCGTCCGGGACGGCGAGGTCATGGACATCGACGTCGTAGGCCGGGCCATCAAGGAACTGTGGACCCACACGAAGTTCTCCAGCACCAAGGTCGTTCTTGGCGTCGCCAACCAGAAGGTGATCGTGCGCCAGATTGACCTTCCCTACTTGCGGGGAGACGAGCTCAAGCGCTCGCTTCCCTTCCAGGTCCAGGACTACATCCCGATGCCGGTGGAGCACGCAGTGCTCGACTTCCATCCCCTCGAAGAGGTTACCGACGGCGGCGAGCACATGTTGCGCGGACTGCTAGTAGCGGCGTCACGGGAGATGGTCCTCAACTCGGTTCATGCTGCCCAAAAGGGCGGGCTGACCCCAACCACAGTCGACCTTTCATCGTTCGCCGTCCTCCGCTCCCTCGGTCGTAGCAGCTTGCTCGGCCTGAGCGGGGAGTCCGAGGCGCTGGTCGACATCGGCGCTCGGGTCACAAACATCATCGTTCACGAGGCAGGATCACCCCGGTTTATCCGCATTCTTCTCATGGGCGGCCAGGACCTCACGGAGACCATCGCCGAACGAATGGGAGTGTCGCTTCCCGAAGCCGAGACGCTGAAGCAGCAGCGAGGGCTCGTCCGGAGTCTCGATGTCGACCCGGCCGACCGCGTCCTGGAATCGGCGGCCGCCACGTTTGTTGACGAGATTCGTGGGTCCCTCGACTACTTCCAGGCATCCCAGTCCAGTTCGAGGATCGGCCGGATCCTCCTCACGGGTGGTGGGAGCCGGCTCGGCGGTCTAGCCGAACGTCTGGGTCAGGCCACCCATATTCCGGTCGAGATCGGCAACCCCTTCCAGTTCATGGCGATGGGGAAGACCGGTCTGAGCTCGGAGCAGATCCAATTCGTAGAGCCGCTGGCTGTCGTGCCTGTCGGCCTGGCCCTCGGAGCAGCCTGATGAGTACCGCGACGATGGTTCGAACGCAGGAGTTTCCGCGTGTCGATCTACTGCCAGGTGAGATCGCGGAGGAGCAGCGGTTCCGTTCGGTCCGGGCGATGCTTGCCCTCGCCGTTGTCGCCGCAGTGGCGGGCGTGGGCGGTCTCTGGTACTTGGCGAACCAAGATGTGCAGAACGCCCAAGAGGACCTCGCCGTATCCAAGAGTGCCGAGGCCGCGCTGAAATCTGAGGTTGTGAAGTACGCCGATGTGCCCAAGGTGTACGCCCAGGTAGCTGTTGCCCAAGCCGACCTCGAACTCGCGATGGGCCAAGAGGTTAGGTACTCCTTCGTGCTCAACGATCTGTCTTTGACGATCCCGTCGAACGTGTGGCTGAAGAGCGTGACCGTGACGCAGAATGTCGACGGAACCACGCCTGCTACTTCGCCGCTGGGCAGCCCCGCGATCGGCACTGTGACCGTAACCGGCGTGGCGTACAAGCACGGCGACGTTGCGTCCTGGCTGAGCTCGCTGAGCAAGTCTGACTACTACGTCGATCCCTACTTCACCTCATCGATTCTCGGTGCACCGATCAACGACAAGGACGTCGTCGACTTCACCTCCTCGGTGTCGGTCACCGACGAGGCCTATTCCAACCGCTACCTCAAGTCAGGGGGCTGACCATGACGCGCAGCCGAACATGGACCCTCGGGGCCGTCGTCCTGGTGGTGGCAATCTTGATGGCGGGATGGTTCCTGCTCGTGTCGCCGACACGTGCAGAGGCGACCTCGACCGAAGAGGCGACCATCAGCCAGCAACAGGCCAACGCACAGCTGCTCATCGCCCTCGAGCAGCTCAAGGTTCAGGCGCAGGACCTGCCGGCCCAGGAAGCGAAGCTTGCTGAGCTCGAGCAGCGCATCCCGACGCAGCCTGGCCTCCCGTCATTCATCAAGTCCCTCAGTTCCATCTCGAGCAAGGCGAATGTTGTCTTGGTCAGCCTGGAACCCCAGCTTCCCGTGCCGCTGGTCGTTCCCACGACGGTGCAGGGCGTGACGCCGCCGCCGTCAACCGACGACACGAGTGCGCCGTCGTCCGAAGTGCCGCCGGCCACGGAGGTTCCCTCAACGGTTCAATACGTCCAGTCGACCGTGACCATCAAGGGCGGGTACTTCAACACGGAGCAGTTCTTGACCAAGCTCGAGGGCATCAAGCGCTCCTTCCTCGTGACGGGTTTCGATGTGGCTCCCGACGTGGACCCGGGCGCCAAGTCTGGCGACGTCGTGACCCACCTGCAGGTGCGTGTCTTCTACTCCCCGCCGTTGGTCGGTGCTGCCTCAGGCACGCTGTCCACGACAGCCACCAGCTGAGGAGCTAGCAATGTCTGAAGAGAAGCCCTATGGGTCGGTTGCAACCCAGGAGAAGCCAACTTCTCCACCGGCGGAGGCGCCCGCTTCCCGAAGTTCTCGCGCCGTTCTGCTCGCGGCAGGAGTCGCTGGGCTGGTCCTTGCGGTTTTCGCGTACATCTTGTTCGGGACCGGCGGTGACCCCGAAGCGAGTCTCCTCGTTGTCGTGCCTCCGGTTGCTTCTCCGGCTGCCCCGCCTCCGGCCGACGCAGAAGGAGCGAGCACGACTCAGCCTGCAGATGCCGAAGGAAGGAACCCCTTCACCCCGCTCTTGGTTGAGGCACCGCCGAAGCCTGCCGAGCCTGCGCCCGCCCCGTCGGCGAGTCAAGCTCCCGGGGCTCCGGTTGTGGAGACCGTCACGATCACGGTTGTGTCGGTCAAGGGCGACACGGTCAGCGCAAAAGTTGGTGCCGAAAAGTTCACCGACCTGCAGGTGGGTGACACGTTCGGAACCAGCTTCCAGGTCTACGCGATCTTCAATGAGTCCTGTGCCGGGTTCCTGTACGGCGACGACTCCTTCGCCCTGTGCGAGAACAGCAGCGTCAGTCTGGCCAAAGGCTGAACCCTCGCTACTAGCGCTTCTCGAACCAGGCCGGGCCGTCCCTTGGGGGTGGCCCGGCCTCGTCGTGGGAGGATTGCGCTCGTGCTGCGCTGGCTGACCGCGGGGGAATCCCACGGACCTGCTCTCGTCGGTGTCCTCGAGGGGCTGCCGGCGGGCGTCGAGGTGACGACCGAGGATGTCGGCGTCGAACTGGCCAGGCGCCGCCTCGGCGTGGGCCGCGGGGCTCGAATGGCTTTCGAACGCGACGACGTCGAGTTCCTCGGAGGCGTACGCCATGGGGTGACCCTTGGTGGGCCGGTCGCGATCAGGATCGGCAACACCGAATGGCCCAAGTGGGAGACCGTGATGTCTCCCGATCCGGTGGACCCCGACGTGCTCGCCGGCCAGGCACGCAATGCCCCGCTGACGCGGCCTCGACCCGGTCATGCCGATCTCGCGGGGATGCAGAAGTACGGGTTCGACGACGCTCGCCCGGTCCTCGAGCGAGCCAGTGCGCGTGAGACCGCGGCCCGCGTTGCCCTCGGTGCGGTCGCCAAGGCCTTCCTGCGTCAGACGGTCGGGGCCGAGGTGCTCAGCCACGTGGTCAGTCTTGGGAGCGCCGTCGCCCCCTCGGGCCTGGTTCCGACATCTGCTGACATGCCGGCCATCGACGCCGATCCGGCTCGGTGCCTGGACCCCGTCGCCAGCGCCGCGATGCAGGCTGAGGTCGATGCGGCTCACCGGGACGGCGACACCCTCGGTGGCGTGGTGGAGGTTGTCGTCCACGGTCTTCCGCCCGGCCTGGGCAGCTATGTCCACGGCGACCGGCGTCTCGACGCTCGCCTCGCGGGCGCTTTGATGGGGATCCAGGCGATCAAGGGAGTCGAGGTCGGGGACGGCTTTGAGTTGGCCCGTACGCGCGGCTCACTGGCCCAGGACGAGATCGAGAGCGGAGCCGACGGCGTGCGTCGCCGCACGGGTCACTCGGGTGGCACCGAGGGCGGCATGAGCACCGGCGAAGTGCTGCGCGTGCGCGCGGCGATGAAACCGATCTCAACGATTCCGCGTGCTCTGGACACCGTGGATGTCGCGACCGGCGAAGCGGCCAAGGCGATCAATCAACGCAGCGATGTGTGCGCAGTACCGGCCGCTGGAGTTGTCGCCGAGGCGATGGTCGCCCTGGTCGTGGCGGATGCTGTTCTCGAGAAGTTCGGCGGGGACTCGGTGGCTGAGACCTCGCGCAACTACCGCAGCTATCTCGACAACCTCGTCATCCGATGAGTCCGCTGGTCGTGCTCGTGGGGCCGCCCGGCGCCGGCAAGACCACGGTGGGTCGCCGGCTCGCAGCGCGTCTTGGCGTGGGCTTCCGGGACACCGACGCCGACATCGAGGTGAAGACCGGGGCGTCGATCTCCGACCTCTTCATCGATCGGGGAGAAGCGGCCTTTCGGGATCTCGAGCGCACGGCGGTCTCGCTCGCGGTCGACGAGCACGACGGCGTGCTGGCCTTGGGCGGTGGCTCGATCCTGGACGGGCAAACCCGGGCGCTGGTGGGGTCCGAGCGGGTCGTCTTCCTCGACGTGGGCGTTGCACAGGCGGCTCGTAGAGTCGGGTTCGCTCGCGACCGGCCGCTACTCCTCGGCAATCCCAGGGCCCAGTGGCTCAAGCTGATGGAGTCCCGTCGCCCATTGTACGAAGAAGTCGCAACGGTCACCGTCTCCACGGACGAGGGAACTCCCGAACAAACCGTCGACGCGATCATGGCCGCCCTCGGGACCCTCCCATGACCCCGCTGACTGTGACGTTTTGTTCGCGACACGCCGCGTGTCGCGGACAAAACGTCACACTCAGCGGGGTGGGTGGGTTGACGTGAGTGCGGTGACGCGGATCTCGGTGGGTGGGGGGGCTGACGGCTCCGCCGCGTACGACGTGGTGATCGGCCATGAACTGCGGACCGAGTTGCCAGCGATGCTCGGGGATCAGGTCCAGCGGGTCGCGCTGGTGAGCCCGGTTGCCTTGACCACGTTGGCCGAGTCGGTGCGCTCGGATCTTCAGGCTTACGGCTACGCAGTGACGGTGCTCGAGGTCCCGGACGCCGAAGGGGCCAAGAGCGCCGACGTGGCGGCGGGTTGCTGGTCAATGCTCGGGCAGGCGGGCTTCACTCGAACCGATGCCGTGGTCGGACTCGGTGGGGGAGCGACCACCGACTTGGCCGGGTTCGTGGCGGCCACCTGGTTGAGGGGCGTGCGTGTGGTGCACATTCCCACGACGCTCCTCGGCATGGTCGATGCGGCAGTGGGGGGGAAGACCGGCATCAACACCGTCGAGGGCAAGAACCTGGTTGGTGCTTTCCATCCTCCCGCGGGTGTCCTGTGCGATCTGGGCGTCTTGGAGACGCTTCCGCCAGCAGACTTCGCCAGCGGACTCGCCGAGGTCGTGAAGTGCGGCTTCGTGGCCGACCCGTTCATTCTCGACCTCATCGAGGCGGCTCCACAGGATGCCTTGGACCCGCGGGCTGCGGTGACGCGCGAGCTGATCGAGCGGGCTGTCCGAGTCAAGGCCGACGTGGTCACGGAAGATCTGAGGGAGTCCGGCGCCGGCGAAGGGCTGGGCCGCGAGGTCATCAACTACGGGCACACCTTCGGCCACGCCGTCGAGCGGGTCGAGGACTACCGCTGGCGGCACGGGGCCGCAGTGTCGGTGGGGATGGTTTTTGTCGCCGAGCTCGCCCGCCTGGCCGGCCGCCTCGATGCATCGGTCGTGGCACGACACCGCAGCGTGTTGACCTCGGTCGGCCTGCCTGTCACCTATCCCGCCAACCGTTGGCCCGAGCTCCATGCCGCTATGCGGCTGGACAAGAAGTCCCGTGGCGACCGCCTCCGTTTCATCGTCCTCGACGACCTGGCCCGGCCGGGTGTGCTGGAATCACCCGACCTCGACCTCCTCGTCGCCGCCTATGCAGAGGTGCAGCCATGACCCGCGTTCTGGTCCTGAACGGGCCCAACCTGTCCCGCTTGGGCTCCCGTGAGCCCGACGTCTATGGCCACGCGACGTACGAGGACCTCGTCACACGTTGCATTGCTGAGGCTGCGGGACTCGGTCTTGAGGTCGAGGTTCGGCAGACCGACGACGAGGGGGAGCTCATCGGCTGGCTGCACGAAGCCGCTGATAGCCAGATCCCCGTTGTCCTGAACCCGGCCGCGTTCACGCACTACTCATACGCCGTGCGCGATGCGTGCGCCCTGCGTACGGCCCCGCTGGTCGAGGTCCATCTGTCGAATCCGGCCGCCCGCGAAGAGTTCCGACACACGTCGGTGGTGGCCTCGGTGGCGGACGGGACGATCGCTGGCTTCGGAGTCGAGTCGTACATGCTGGCGCTTCGCGCTGTTGCCGGCCTAGTGGCTGGGGAGAACTCATGACCACCGCGAGTGCTGGGCCGAACCACCTCGAGCGACGCGATCGACTGCGGAGCCGGCTGCGTGAGCTTGGCTGCGATGCCGCGTTGGTCACCGATCTGCTGAACGTGCGCTACCTGACCGGATTCACCGGCTCGAATGCGGCGCTGCTGCTTTCGGCGGACACTGCGGACGTCCTTTCCACCGACGGCCGCTACACCGAACAGGCTGCCGCGGAGGCGCCAGGGATCGAGATCCTCGTGGAGCGGCGGTGCGCGGACGCACTGCTGGCCAGAGCATCGACGACGAATCGCGCTGCTGTGGCCTTTGAGGCGCACCACGTGACCGTCGAGGACCATCGTTCCTGGTCCACCGACCATGGCCTGATCACCCTCAGCGAGCTCGGCCAAGCGGTCGAGGATCTGCGCCGGGTCAAGGACCCCTATGAGCTCGCTCAACTGCGCGAGGCTTGCGCTGTGGGTGACCGGGCGCTGGCTGCTCTCGTTCAGACCCTCGAGGTCGGGCAGACCGAGCGAGCCATTGCGCGTCGCCTCGAGTCCCTGATGCTCGACCTGGGCGGGGATGCGCTGTCCTTCGAAACTATTGTCGCGGCCGGTGCCAACTCCTCGATCCCGCACCACCAGCCGACCGATCGGGCCGTCGAGCGCGGTGATTTCCTCAAGCTTGACTTCGGCGCCGAGGTGGGCGGCTATCACGCAGACATGACTCGCACGCTGGTGGTCGGCGCCGAACCTGCTGACTGGCAGCGGGAGACCTATGACCTCGTTGCGCGCTCCCAGGCTGCGGGGCGTGCTGCCCTCGCTCCGGGGGTCGATGTCCGTGTGGTCGACCACGCGGCTCGCAGCGTCATCGAGGAGGCAGGGCTAGGGGATTGCTTCCCACACGGCCTCGGGCACGGTGTCGGTCTCCAGATCCACGAGGAGCCGTTCATGGGATCCGGCGGTACGGGTACCCTGGAGGCTGGAAATCCGGTCACCGTGGAGCCCGGCGTCTATCACCCGGGCCGCGGCGGAGTCCGGATCGAGGACACGCTGGTTGTCACCCACGGGGTGCCGGAGCTCCTCACTATGACCACTAAGGAAATGCTCGTCGTCGGCACGTGAGCCGGCCTCGGGTGGCCTGACCGCCTAACAGATGTCCAAGGAGAATCCCGCGTGGCGAGTACGAACGACTTGAAGAACGGCCTGGTCCTCAACATCGACGGACAGCTCTGGTCGGTCGTTGAGTTCCAGCACGTCAAGCCAGGCAAGGGACCAGCCTTTGTGCGAACCAAGTTGAAGGCCGTGCTGTCAGGCAAGGTCGTCGACAAGACCTTCAACGCGGGGGTGAAGGTCGAGACCGCGAACGTCGACAAGCGCACCATGCAGTACCTCTACAAAGAGGGCACCGACTTCATCTTCATGGACTCCGAGACCTACGACCAGCTGCACGTCTCGACCGAGACTGTGGGCGGGGCTGCGTTGTTCATGCTGGAGAACCAGGAAGCCGTCGTCGCGACCCACGATGGTGTTCCGCTCTATGTCGAGCTGCCCACGTCGGTCGAGCTCACGATCAGCTACACCGAGCCGGGTATGCAGGGCGACCGTTCCACCGGCGGGACCAAGCCCGCGACCCTCGAGACCGGCGGCGAAATCCAGGTGCCGCTGTTCATCGTCACGGGCGAGCGGGTCAGGGTCGACACCCGCGACGGTTCGTATCTCGGTCGGGTCAACTGACGGGCTGCGGCCCGTCATCCACGCGCTTCTGATGCCCGCCCGCAGCAAGGCCCGCAAACGCGCCCTCGACGTCCTCTTCGAGTCCGAGCAGCGACGGGTCGACCCCCTCGACACCCTTGCCGACCGTCAGTCCCAAGCGGAGCAGCCGATGAACCCCTACGTGGTGGAGGTGGTTGAGGGTGTCACCGCGCATCGCTTCGAGATCGACCGGATCCTCGGCGACGCCTCGCGGGACTGGTCGGTGGACCGGATGCCGGCAGTGGACCGTACAGTCCTGCGGATCGCGGCGTGGGAGCTCGTCTACGGCGATGTGCCGCCTGGAGTAGCCATCGACGAGGCCGTCACGCTCTGCAAGCAACTGTCTACCGACGATTCGCCCGCGTTCGTCAACGGGGTGCTCTCTCGGGTGCTCGCCGACCACCCCCGCCCCGAGCAGCCCGCGGCCGACTAGCCAGCGGGCCGCTCGTGCGGCCGTGCGTGCCCCCGGTGGGATTCGGACCCACACTGGCGGTGGTTTGAGCACCGTGCCTCTGCCGGTTGGGCTACAGGGGCGCAGCCCTACGATAATCGTCCTCGGTAGGGTCGGCGTCATGGACGGGCCGCTACCGACCCATCGAGTGGTCATCGCCGAGGATGAGGCGCTGATCCGCCTTGATCTGAAAGAGATGCTCGAGGGAGCTGGCTACGCCGTCGTCGCTGAGGCGGGAGACGGCGAGACAGCTGTACGGCTGGCCGAGGAGCATCGACCCGATCTGGTCGTTCTGGATGTGAAGATGCCCATCCTGGACGGAATCTCCGCAGCCGAACGCATCGTGGATGCGCGCACCGCGCCAGTGCTCATGCTCACCGCGTTCAGTCAGCGTGACCTCGTGTTGCGCGCTCGGGACGCAGGCGCGATGGCCTATCTGGTCAAGCCGTTCACCGTCGGCGACCTGGTGCCCGCCATCGAGCTCGCCATCGCTCGTCACGAACAGATTCTGGCGCTTGAGGGCGAGGTCCAGAGCCTGGAGGAGCGCCTGACCACCCGTGCGCTCGTGGAGCGTGCCAAGGCTGTCCTGCAGGAGCAGTACAGCCTGTCCGAGCCGGCCGCGTTCCGCTGGATTCAGAAGACGTCCATGGATCGACGGGCCAGCATGCGCGAAGTCGCGGAGTCGGTTTTGGATGCCGCGGGGGGCGCAACCGCCGGACACGCCCGGTAACGGCAGGGTCACGAGCAGGCGCCGTCGGGCAAGCGTTACCGAATCCTTGTAAAGCCGTAGCCGTTAGGAGCGGCAAGTCATAGGCGCACAGTGATACGTTCCACGCCGATCGACCGGGCAACGATGCCCTGGAACGCGACGAAAGGCAGGACATGAATAAGTCCCTCAAGGTGGTTGCGGTTGTCGCAGCCAGCGCACTGGGTCTGGCCGCTTGCGCGAGTGACGGCGGCGGCACCGACCCCGGCGGCGACGGCGCCAAAGAGGTCATCATCTCGTCTGACCTGCCGCTCCAGGGCGGTAGCGCGGATGCGTCGACTTCAACGAACAACATGATCAAGCTCTACCTCGAATCTCTGGGGAACAAGGTCGGCAACTACACGATCAAGTTCCAGGAGTACGACAACTCCACTGCAGCCAAGGGCTCGTGGGATGACGCGACCTGTGCCAAGAACGCTGTGGCACACGTGGCCAACCAGGGCGAGGTTGCCGTTATGGGCACCTACAACTCCGGCTGCGCCAAGATCGTGGTGCCGGTCCTGAACCAGGCCCCGGACGGCCCGATGTTGATGGTGTCGCACGCCAACACCAACCCAGGCCTCACGAAGACCTGGGACCCGGGCGAGCCCGACAAGTACTACCCGACCGGTAAGCGCAACTACGCCCGCGTTGTCACGACCGACGACTACCAGGGTGCGGCCATCGCGACCTTCGCGAACTCACTTGGCCTGAAGAAGTGCTACATCGTCAACGACAACCAGACCTACGGTCAGGGTGTTGCTCGTTCGTTCGTCGACAACGCTGAGGCGGCCGGCATCGAGGTCCTGGGCAACGACCCCTGGGATTCCAAGCAGACCAGCTACAAGGCGCTGTTCGAGAAGGCCAAGTCCTCGAACCCCGACTGCATCATCATGAGCGGGATCTATGACCTCAATGGTGGTCAGGTACTCAAGGACAAGGTTGCCGTTCTTGGCGATCAGACGGCGGTCCCGGTCATCGCACCGGACGGCTTCGTCGGCTACCCGGACTTCGACGCACTTCCCGAAGCCGAGGGCGTCTACCTCACCTTCGCAGGTCTGTCCCTCGACCAGCTCGCCGAGGCCGGCGGAACCGCGAAGACCCTGCTCGACTCTTACCAGGCCAAGTACGGCGAGCCGCCGTCGACTGGCTACGCGCTGTACGCGGTGGCGGCCCTCCAGGTCATCCTCGCTGCGCTCGAGAAGTCGGACGGTACGCGCAAGGGAGTCAACGACCAGGTGTTCTCAGGCGCCGGTGTCACGATCCCAGCGGCCACGTCTGTGGTCGGCAAGGACCTGACGATCGACCCCGCAACGGGCGACGTCAACGTCAAGGACATCTCCGTGCTGCAGCTCCAGGGCGGCAAGGAAGTTTTTGTCAAGGCGGTCCCGGTCAGCTAGTTCATGTCCTAAGGTCGGGGGGGGGG
>JANPBY010000017.1:0-13501 GCA_031430645.1 Actinomycetes bacterium | reverse complement strand
GCACCAGCGCTCCCTAGCTCTCCCGCACTCCTCCTAGCGTCCGAGGAACTGAGGCGTAGACGCCTCAGTTCCTCGGACGCTGGTGCGTGCGCGACCGGGGCCGCCCGGATGGCAGGATGCGGGTCATGGGCATGCGTGAGGTCGTCGATGCAGTCGTGCTCGGTCTTGGCCCCGGCGGGGAAGAGGTGTCGGGCAAGCTCCTTGAAGCGGGTTGGTCGGTCCTCGGGATCGAGAAGGAGCTCGTGGGCGGCGAATGCCCGTACTGGGGCTGTGTCCCCAGCAAGATGATGATCCGGGCCGCGGACTCCCTGGCTGAGGCACGTCGCGTCGATGGGCTCGCCGGGTCAGCAACGGTGACGCCGGACTGGGCACCGGTGGCCCAGCGGATCCGGGCCGAGGCCACCGATTCCTGGGACGACACCGTCGCCGTCGATCGGTTGATCGGCCACGGTGGGCGCCTCGTCAGGGGTTCCGGACGGATCGTGGGGCCGCGCGTCGTTGAGGTCGACGGAGTGGAGTACGAGGCGAGCCGCGCCCTGATCGTGGCGACCGGGTCGAGTGCGGCCATCCCCCCGATCGAGGGGCTCGCCGGCACGCCGTACTGGACGAATCGGGAGGCGATCGCGACCGAGCAGGTGCCCGAGTCGCTCGTTGTCTTGGGCGGCGGAGCCATCGGACTCGAACTCGCGCAGGTCTTCGCGCGCTTCGGGGCGCGGGTGACCGTTGTCGAAGCAGCCGACCGGTTGTTGGTCCTTGAGGAACCTGAAGCGTCGGAGTCAATCACCCGCACCTTCACCGAGGAGGGGATCAAGGTCCTGGTCGGCGCCAAGGCGCAGCAGGCCGCCCATGATGGGTCTCAGTTCACCGTGACGACCACGGCGGGTGAGGTGACGGGCGAGCAGCTGCTCGTGGCAACTGGTCGCCGGGTCGACCTCGCGGCCTTCGGGGCGGGAGCGCTCGGTGTGGACGACACGGCGCGAGCTCTTCCCATCGACGAGCGTTGCCGGGTGGTGGGCGTCGACGGGGTTTGGGCCGTGGGCGACGTGACGGGCAAGGGTGCCTTCACCCACATGGCGATGTATCAAGCAGAGCTCGTGCTTGCCGATCTGCTGGGCCACGACCGCCCCTGGGCGTCGTACGCCGCATCACCCCGGGTGACGTTCACCGATCCTGAGGTCGGTGCCGTCGGGCTGACGGAGGTGCAGGCGCGGGCTGCAGGGATCTCGGTGGCCGTCGCGGTCAGCGACCTGAGCACATCTGCTCGGGGGTGGCTCGCGCGGGCGACCGGGGTTGTCAAGCTGGTGGCTGATGTGGACCGTGGCGTGCTGGTCGGAGGGACCGTCGTTGGTCCGTCGGGCGGTGAGGTGATGTCGGCGCTTGCGGTTGCGGTGGCGGGCGAGGTGCCTTTGGTCACGCTGCGCTCGATGATCTGGGCTTACCCGACGTTCCACCGGGCCATCGAGGATGCGTTGCGGGAGCTGGACGCGTGATGCCTGCGCCTGAAGAGCCCTTGCTGCCGGACACGACGAGCGACGAGAGTGATCAGGGCTGGGGCGATGATCTCGGCCGTACGGCTGGCGCGGGGAGCTTCGATCCGGATGACCTCGAGCGCTTCCTGCGCGACGTACCCCCGCATCACGGGGACTGACCCGAGGAGCTGGACAGGGATTAGCGGGTGGGGCTTGGTGCGCGGCACGCGCAGATCCGGACGTCCTCCGGGTTTCTTCCGCCTTCGCTTTGGTTGGGTTGAGCTCGTTGGATCCTGGCTCCCTACGAAACCCTGCGGACGTCCGGACCTGCGCGAGTCGCTCTCGTTGCTGCGCCTTTGGCTTGGGTGGGTTAGCCCTGGGTGTTGTTGAGCTGGTCGCGGATCTGCTTGAGGACGTCGATCTCGGTCTCCTCGGCCTCGGCGGGGCCGCCGGCCTTGGCCTCCTGGCGCTCCTTCATCTTGTTCATGGGGAGCACGAAGATGAAGTACACGACGGCCGCGGTGATGATGAACGTGATGATCGCGTTGATCACGCCGCCGATGTCGATGACGTTGCCGGGGCTCAGAGTGATGGTGCCGCCGTCCACGCCGCCGCCGAGGATCTCGTCGATGAGCGGCTGAATGACGCCCTTGGTGAACGCTGTGACAACGTTGACGAAGGCGAGGCCGATGACGAAGGCGACCGCCAGGTCGATGACGTTGCCGCGCATGATGAAGTCTTTGAAGCCCTTGAGCATCTGCTCTCCCGGGTGGTGACTGGCCCCGTGCCTGCGCGAGGCTAACCAACGCTGGCGGGGCCTACAACTTCAAACGGTGATCCGGATCGCGGCCTGGGCTAGCCGACGAGGATCACCGAGAGCGGGCCGAGGACTGAGGCTTGGGCGAGCGCGAGCGCCTCGGAACGGGTGACGGCCACGACGAGGAGTGCGCCACCGGTTGTGCCAGCGGAGCCGATCAGGCTGCTGCCCTGGCTGCTGGCGGGTACGGCGACGACGGTGGCACCTGCCGCAACCACGTGTGCTTGGGCGGCGGCAGCCGTACCCGCGATGGGGTCGGCTGAGCCGGCGCTCGCGCTGACCAGGTCGATGCGATCGCCGGGGCGGAGCAGGCGGGTGGCTTCGGCGTCGGCAAGGCGTACGGGCGCCGCGACGCGGCCCACACTCAGAAGGGTCGCGGCGAGTGTGGGCCCGACCAGCCGCAGCGTCGTGACGAGTTCGCCGGAGCCGAGGGCCCCAGCCAGGGTGCGGCCGACCGCTTCGGGGATCGCGGCAAGCGCGCCGGGTGGTACGAGAGCTGTCGGCCACGCGACCGATCTGAGGTCCGAAGCCTCGAGCGTGACCCCGGGCGCGAGGTCGCCGGCGGCAACAACGACGGAGACGGAGGGCGCGGCGGCCGGAGCGACGGCGTCGAGGGCGAAGGCGACCGCCGCGGCGGCGAGCAGGGCGGCGAACCATCGGCGCCGAGCCCGGACCGCGCGCAGCAGGCGACGTCGGCGGGGGGAGGCGCTTGAGCGGGTGGTCAAGGCAGGTCGAAGGGAAGGGTGAGGCCATCCAGCGCGGAGCCGCACGAGCACGGGCGGGCGTCGTTGGTCGGGAGGCGCGGAATGGTGTCGAGCAGGACGCCCCGCAACTTGGCCATGGTGGCGCCGAAGACCTCGAGGACCTCGGCGTGGGTCACTCCGTGGCCCTGCTCAACGCCTGCATCCAGGTCGGTGACGACCGCGATGGCGGTGTAGCAGAGGGCGAGCTCGCGGGCGAGGACTGCTTCGGGATGCCCGGTCATGCCCACGACTGACCAGTCGTTGGCGCTGAACCAGCGGGACTCGGCGCGGGTCGAGAAGCGTGGTCCCTCGATCACGACCAGAGTGCCGCCGTCGGTGGGTGACCACTGCGCCGCGCGCCCGGATTGGAGGACGGCCTGCCGCCCGGTGGAGCAGTAAGGGTCGGCTAGAGAGACATGCACGGCGAGGTCGTCGTAGTAGGTGTGGACGCGGCTCGTCGTACGGTCGACGAGTTGGTCGGGAACGACAAGGGTTCCCGGGCCCAGATGGGGACGCAGCCCGCCGACCGCACACGGTGCCAAGACCTGTCGTACGCCGAGGGAACGAAGCGCCCACAGGTTGGCCCGATAGGGGACTCGGTGTGGGGGGAACCGGTGGTCGCGTCCGTGACGCGGGAGGAAGGCAACCCGGCGGCCCTCGACGGCGCCTAGGACGATCGGATCCGACGGAAGGCCGTACGGCGTCTCGACCACGATCTCGGTCGTGCCGTCGAGGAAGGCATAGAACCCGGTGCCGCCGATCACGCCGATCTCGGCCTGGTGCGGGACGGGTGCTGGGGTCGCGGCGCTAGTCATTCCCCGAGGCTAGCCGCGGGTCGGGCTCGGCTGCCGACTGTCCACAGCTCCGATCACGGAAGTGCGCGTGATCTCAGGCTGCGGAGGTGGACCCGGAGCTCGATCCGGAGCTGGACTTGTCGGAGCTCGACTTGCTCGGGGCGGACCCGTTGCTGCCGGAGCTGCCCTTGTCGCTCGAGCCGCTAGAACTGCTCTTGTCGGACGAGCTTCCCTTGTCGGACGAGCTGCCCTTGTCGCTGGACGAGGACTCCTTCGAACTGGATTCCTTGCCGGGCTCTTTGCCCGACTTGCCGGAGTCCGAGGAGTCCTTGACCCCAGCGGAGGACGTACTGCGGGAGTCCGTCCGGTAGAAACCGGAACCCTTGAAGACGACGCCGACTGCGGAGAACACCTTGCGCAGCGTGCCGCCGCAGGCGGGGCACACTGTCAGCGCGTCGTCGGTGAAGGACTGGACCGCCTCGTGGGGGGTGTCGCAGTCGGTGCAGACGTACTGGTAGGTCGGCACGGGGTGGATCCTCCGGGGCAGTCGCTGTCGGGCCGTACGTCACCGAGGCGCGCTGGCACTCGCTGGTCTTGAGTGCCAAGACTACCGGACCGGAACCGCTGCATGACGGTTCTGAGGAGGCGGCTCCTTGGTGTGAGGCAACCTTCGGGGCCCCCGACCGCGTTTCAGCCGAGGTTGGCCGACTGACCCCAGGAGCCCGCGAAGACAGTCTCCTCGAGCGGTAGCCGGGTGCGGGGTGCGAACTCGCGACTGCGGAAGGGCTCCGCGAGGGCCTCCGGGTCACCGATTTCCCCGATGGCCAGAACGACGTACGGCGTCATGGTCTCGGGCAGGCTGAAAGACACGCGGACGGCGTCGGTGGAGAAGCCACCCATCTGGTGCACGTGCAGCCCTTCGGCGTGCGCCTGGACGGTGAGCTGGCTGACGGCGAGGCCGAGCTCGTATGGTGCGATCGGGCGCGCGTTTCCTTCGTCGTCGGTGGTCTGGGTGACCGCGAGGACGAGCAGCGGGGCGGACTCGGCCCACGGTTGGTTGCCTGGCATCAGCGCGTCGTGCAGGAGGTCCCACGTGGAGTCGCCGCGGTAGCCGACGACGAAACGCCACGGCTGGACGTTCAGCGCACTCGGCGCCCAGCGGGCCGCCTCGAACAGAGGCCTTGCCTGCTCACGGGTCACCGGACGGGCCGACCAGGCTCGGGGACTCCAGCGCTGGGCGAGCAGCGGGTGCAGGGGTGCCGAAGTGGTGGCCTCGCGGCTGAGGTCGGTGGTGATCGTCACGGTTCGCTCCCGGTATTGGTTGATAGTTCAACTATACATGTTTCAACTAGGACCGCAGGCCGGATGTTCCCTACGCTGCGCCCGTGACCGAGGTACGGCTGCCGACCCTTGTCGGCGTGTGCGCTCTCGGGGGCGCGCTGGGCTCGCTTGCGCGGTGGGGGGTCGCCGAGGGGTGGTCCGGCGAGCCGACGGTCTGGCCGTGGGCGACCTTCACGATCAACGTCGTGGGCTGCCTGTTGCTGGGATTGCTCCTCGGCTCACCGCTCGGGCAGGACCCGATGCGCCGGGCCTTCCTCGGCGCCGGAGTGCTGGGTGGGTTCACGACGTTCTCGACGTACGCCCTCGAGGTGGAGGTCACGACGTCCGCCGGCGACGGCCGTACGGCTGCGGTCTATGCCGTCGCCTCAGTCATCGCCTGTGTGCTGGCGGCGCGCCTGGGCCGGGTATTGGCCGAGCGGCGGGACGGGCTCAGCCCGGCGGATGAGCAGGCCGACGCATGACGGCTATCCTCGCGGTCGCGGTGGGCGGCGCCCTGGGGGCGGCGGTGCGCTACCTCTTGGCGCACGTGCTCACCCATGGAGTGCGACCGAGCTCTTGGCTGCCCGTGGGCACGCTCATTGCGAACACGGTGGGTTGCTTCATCCTCGGGTGGGCGGTCAATTCCCTGGACGGGACGGCATTGCTCCTGGTGGGTTCGGGTTTCTGCGGCGGTTTGACGACCTGGTCGACGCTGGCGTCGGAGACCGACCGGCTCGCGGCGACGGGGGAGCGGCGGCGCTCGGTGACGTACCTGGTGCTGACCTTGCTGCTCGGGGGGACCGCGATGGCGCTGGGCTACGGCCTGAGCTGCTGCCCGACGTACCCCCTCTGAGGGCGCAGCCGATCAGGGCTGGTGAGTGCCCGAAACCCCGCAAAGATAGGGGGCAAGGGGTCCTTGCACCCTAAAACGTGGCGTGGGCAGCGGGGGCGTCGGCGGGGGCCACCCAGCCGGTGACGGGGCGGTCGTGGAGGTCGGCGGGGACCGAGCCGCGGGCCAGCACCTCGGTGTCGTGAACCAGCACCAGCACCGGAATCCCGGGGGCGACCCGCGTCAGCGCCCGGTCGTAGCAGCCGCCGCCCTGTCCCAGACGTACGCCGTCACGATCGACGGCCAGGCCGGGGACGATCACCAGGTCCACCGTGGAGATCGCCGCTGAGCCGAGTCGCGGGCCGCGCGGGATCGCGGGACCCCGAAGCGGGTGGTGGAGATCGGCGTCCCCCGTGTCCTCGGCCCAATCGAGGTCGAAGTCTTCCAAGGTCACCGGCAGCAGCACCCGGATCCCGCGGGCCCGGAGCTCTTCGCGCAGGGCTGCCGTGCCGGGCTCGGAGCCGTAGGAGACATAGAGCGTGACCGACCGCGCGCCAGCCAGCTCTGGTCGATTCAACACCGCCTGGGTCAGTCCCCGAGCCGACTCCTCGACCAGGGCTGGATCCATCGCTCGCCGGCGGGCGCGCAGCACGACCCGCAACGCCATCTTCGCCTCGTCGAGCTCCATAGTCTCTATGGTGCCCCCGATCGGACCGTCCGCACTCGGCCGAACGGGGCACCTCGCTCTGCGCCGCAGGTCGGGCGAACCCTCGGCGTTAGGCTCACAGCCATGTCCACGACGGGTTCGACAGGCGACGGCAGGCCGGTCACCAAGGCTGTCATCCCCGCAGCCGGCCTCGGCACCCGGTTTCTCCCAGCCACGAAGTCGACGCCCAAGGAGATGCTGCCGGTCGTCGACAAGCCGGCGATCCAGTACGTCGTGGAGGAGGCCGCCGCGGCTGGTCTGGACGACGTCCTGATGGTGACCGGCCGCAGCAAGCGCGCGTTGGAGGATCACTTCGACCGCGACCCCGAGCTCGAGCAAGCCCTTGCCGCCAAGGGCGACCTGACTCGACTCGCTCAGGTGCGGGCCAGCGCTGACCTCGCAACTGTTCACTACGTACGTCAGGGAGAGGCACTCGGTCTAGGGCATGCGGTGTCCTGTGCGGAGCAGCACGTCGGCGATCACCCCTTCGCCGTCTTGCTCGGGGACGACCTCATCGACCCACGCGATCCGCTGTTGCCTCAGATGATCGACGTGCGCTCGGCGAAGGGCGGTTCGGTCCTCGCCCTCATGCAGGTTCCGCGCGAACAGATCCATCTCTACGGCTGCGCTGCCGTCGAGCCCACCGACGATCCCGACGTCGTGCGGGTCACCGACCTGGTGGAGAAGCCGACTGCCGACGACGCGCCGAGCACCTACGCCGTCATCGGTCGATATGTGCTTGATCCCAGCATCTTTGCGGTGCTGCGCTCGACCCCGCCGGGCAAGGGCGGCGAGATCCAGCTGACCGACGCGTTGCGCGTGCTGGCTCTCGATCCGCGCGCCGCCGGGGGCGGGGTCCACGGGGTCGTCTTCGGCGGTCGGCGGTACGACACGGGTGACCGACTCGACTACCTCAAGGCCGTCGTACGTCTGGCGTGCGAACGTGAGGACCTCGGACCGGCGTTGCGTGACTGGTTGCGTGGCTTCGTCCAAGGTGATGAGCAGGCAGAGCAGCGAGCCCAGGGGGAGAAAACCGCGTGAAGAGTGTCGAGGAACACCTCGCATCCTGTCTTCGGGGGATCGAGGTGCTCAGCCCGATCGAGCTGCAGCTTCTCGATGCTCAGGGCTGCGTCCTGGCCGAGGACATCGTGGCCAGCACCGACCTGCCGGTCTTCGACAACTCCTCGATGGACGGCTACGCCGTGCATTCCGTCGACGTCGCCTCGGCCTCGCCTACCAACCCGGTGCTGTTGCCGGTCGTCGGGGACATCCCCGCTGGGTCCTCGGCGATGCAGCGACTCGCCCCCGGGACGGCTGTCAGGATCATGACCGGCGCCCCGTTGCCGGCCGGCGCGGATGCCGTGGTCCAGGTGGAGCTCACCGACGGCGGGGTGGCCAAGGTCTCGATCAATGGTGCTGTTCCGGCCGGGCGACACGTGCGCCGGGGCGGTGATGACGTACTCCGCGGCGATGTCGTACTCACCACGGGCACTCGGCTTGGGCCGCGGCAGATCGGCTTGCTCGCTGCCATCGGCCGCGACCGGGTGCTCGCGCGCCCTAAGCCCCGCGTCGTCGTCCTGTCGACGGGCAGTGAACTCGTGGAGCCCGGTTCCTCCGCCGCCGGAGGCCAGATCTGGGACTCCAACTCCTTCCTCATCACCACGGCTGCACGAGAGGCGGGTGCCGTGGCTTTCCGGATCGGGATCGTCCCCGACGAGCCCAAGCAGCTCCTCGACACCATCGAGGACCAGCTGATTCGCGCCGACCTCGTGGTCACCACCGGAGGGGTGAGCGTCGGGGCCTACGACGTCGTCAAGGAGGTCATGTCACGCCTTGGCACTGTGGAGTTCGACCGCATCTCCATGCAGCCGGGTATGCCGCAGGGCCGAGGTGTCATCGGTCCGGACCGCACTCCGATCTTCACCCTGCCGGGCAACCCGGTGAGCGCCTACGTCTCCTTCGAAGTGTTCGTGCGGCCCGTGATTCGCCAACTCCTCGGCGCCAAGACGATCTACCGGCCCGAGGTGCGCGCGGCGTCACTGACGGGTTTCAGCTCCCCGGCCGGCAAGCGCCAGTTCGCCCGCGGTGCCCTCGGCGTGGAGGACGGGCGCTATGTCGTGACCCCGCTCGACGGCCAGGGCAGCCACCGGGTCCGCGACCTCGCCTACGCCAACTCGTTGATCGTTGTTCCAGAAGATGTCACCGAGGTGCCCGAAGGCGGCACGGTCAAGGTC
Organism: Actinomycetes bacterium; assembly: GCA_031430645.1. Lineage (GTDB taxonomy): Bacteria > Actinomycetota > Actinomycetes > DATJPE01 > DATJPE01 > JANPBY01. Next base: position 4,589 of record JANPBY010000017.1, on the reverse strand, counting down.
ATGGTGCTGGAGCGTCGCCTCACGTGAGCGGCTTCACGCACCTCGGTGGTGACGGCGCGGCACGGATGGTCGATGTGTCCGGCAAAGACGTGACCGTCCGTACGGCCACGGCCTCCGGTCGCGTGCAGGTGTCTCCTGAGGTGGTGGCCCTGCTGCGTGGGGGCGGTGTGCCCAAGGGTGATGCCCTTGCGGTGGCGCGGATCGCCGGGATCCAGGCGGCCAAGCGGACGCCTGACCTTGTGCCGCTGTGCCACCCGATCGCAATCCACGGGGTAGACGTCGGCCTGGTCGTCGAGGATCACGCTGTCGCCATCACAGCGACCGTACGCACGGCCGACCGCACCGGTGTCGAGATGGAAGCGCTCACTTGTGTCTCGGTGGCAGCTCTGGCGCTCGTAGACATGGTCAAGTCGGTCGATCCCGGCGCGGTGATCACTGACGTCCGGGTCGAGGAGAAGACCGGCGGCTCCACGGGACGTTGGGTGCGCGAGCCGTGAGCCGGGCGCTGGTCATCACCGTCTCGACCCGGGCCGCGACGGGTGTCTACCAAGACACGAGTGGCCCGCTGCTCGTCGCTGGGCTCACCGATCTGGGGCTTGACGTCGATGGACCGGTGGTCGTTGTGGATGGTGAGCCGGTGGAGACCGAGCTTCGCTCTGCGGTCGGTCACTTCGACCTGGTGGTCACCAGTGGGGGCACCGGACTCAGTCCCACCGACCACACGCCCGAGATGACTCGACGGGTGATCGACAGAGAAGCGCCGGGCCTTGCGGAAGCCCTGCGTGCCTACGGCGCGGCGCACGGAGTCCCGACCGCCGTGTTCTCGCGCGGGATCGTCGGACTGGCCGGCAGAACCCTGATCATCAACCTCGCCGGCTCGACGGGGGCTGCTCGCGACGGACTCACCGTGCTCGGTCCCCTAGTGCCTCACCTGCTTGAGCAAGTAGCCGGAGTCGACCATCCGGCGTCGGGGTCTGGTGGAGACTCAACGGGGGGAGCACCATGACCAGGGGTTGGCCGGTGCGCCTGGCCGAGGGGGACGTACTCCTGCGTCCGATTCGGTTGCGGGACAAGGCCGCGTGGGGTGAGGTCCGGGCGCGCAACGTCACGTGGCTCAAGCCGTGGGACGCAACGAGCCCTGATGGTCCTGGCGACACGTTGCCTTCGTTCTCCGCCATGGTTCGGCACCTGTCGGCCGAGGGCCGGGCCGGACGCGCTATGCCCCTGGTCGTGGAGTACCACGGGCGCCTCGTCGGACAGCTCACGGTCGGCGGGATCTCCTGGGGATCCCTGCGCGCCGCCCACATCGGCTATTGGGTCGATCGCGACCACGCAGGCAAGGGCATCATCCCGACCGCGGTGGCCCTGGCATCAGACCACTGCTGGCAAGGTCTCGGGTTGCATCGGGTCGAGATCAACATCCGTCCCGAGAACGTCGCATCGTGTCGCGTCGTGGAGAAGCTTGGTTTCCGACTCGAAGGAATTCGGCCGCGCTATCTCCACATCGACGGACACTGGCGTGACCATCGGACTTACGCCCTGCACACCGAGGAGGTGCCTGATGGGCTGCTCCGTCGGTGGGTCACCTCCCGTCCCCGCGTCCCTTAACTCCCGACACACCGACTGGGGTCCGCGCTGGCGCGCTCGAGCAGCCGTAGCGTCACTGCTCGTGGGCCACAGACCGTTCTTGAGCAGGACTAAGCGTTCTCGGGGGTCCGTGTGCTCTATGCGGTGATCATCGCCTTGTGGATCGGCATCTTGCTGCCGATGTGGTTGCGACGACACGACGAGGCCCTCGAATCGCGTTCGGTCGACCGGTTCTCCTCCGCCATGCGCACGCTGTCCGGAAGGTCCTCTGTTGACCGCCGTGAGGTCTTGATGCCCGCCCGCAGTGCCGAGCCGATCCACGCTGATGGGGCAACCCGAGCGGTAGCCGAGGGGCGCGCGGTCTTGGCTGCCCGCCGTCGCCGCACGCTCGGGGTCCTGCTGGCTGTGACGTTGGTGCTCGGCGGTCTCGCCGTGCTCGGGGTCATCCCCGCCTGGGCTCCGGCACCGATGGTGCTCCTGCTGGTTTCCTTCGTCACTCACCTACGGCGCGAGACCCGCGCTCAGATCGCACTTGACCGCCGCCGGCAAGCCCAGCGGGTCGCCGCCGATAGTCGGCGCCGTCGAGCCACTGCTGTGCCGGCCCGGCAGGCGTCACACGGGGCGCGCATCGTTCCCACAGTTCCGGTCGAGACAGTGCCTCTTGAGTTCATCGTCGCCGCAGATCTGGACCGCGCCGGGGGCGTCGAGCTCGTCAGCGAGGACGAGGCCCTCGTCGGCGCCCCCTACGACTCCGAGGGCGACCGAGCCTGGGAGCCGATCCCGGTCCCGTTGCCCACCTACGTCACCGCGCCCAAGGCGCCGCGCTCGGTGCGGGTCATTGACCTCACGAAGCCAGGGCTATGGACCTCGGGTCACCTCGACCCCGAGGAGGCCGAGCGGCTCGTTTCCGAGGCCATCGCTCGTGGAGAGGATCCGGAAACCTTGGACGCCAGCGGATTTATGGGTGCCGAGCCGTCACCGTCGGCCGTACGCCACGAGCCGTCTGAGGGCGAGGGGATCGTCACCGGCGAGTTGGTCATCCAACGCCGCCGGGCGGTCAACGGCTGATCCCCCAAGCGGTTTTCGGGGGGCGGGCGACCCCGGTGTTATCCTCGACCGGCACGCGGGGCTGTGGCGCAGGCCGGTAGCGCACCTCGTTCGCATCGAGGGGGTCAGGGGTTCAAATCCCCTCAGCTCCACCCGTGAAGAAGGGCGTCGACGTCTCGTCGACGCCCTTCGCGCATGCCCCTGCGGAGGGTGCTAGATCCAGGAACGGAACCACATCAGGTTCTGCCAGTGATCGCGGGTGATGGGTTCAGCGGTCCAGATCGGCCAGAACATGCCGGCGACGATGATCACCAGCACGACGTAGCCGCCGGCGGCGGCGGCGCCCCAGGTTCGGCGGCGCGGGGATGCGTCAGGAGGCCCGAGGGTGGACCCGAGCAAGAGCACCAAGGCGATGACGAGGAAGGGCAAGAACACCACGGAGTAGAGCTGGAAAACCGTCCGGTCTGGGAAGAGGAACCACGGCAGCCAACCGGCCGCGACGCCGACGAGCGCGGCACCAGCGCGCCAGTCGCTGCGTGCGAGCAGCAGCCAGATCGCCCAGCCGATCGCCAGGACTGAACCCCACCAGATGAGCGGGTTGCCGAGGGCGGTGATGGTTTGGACGCACGAACTTCCCGCGCAGCCAGGTTCTGTCTCGTAGAAGAAGGCGACGGGCCGACCGAGGATGAGCCAACTCAACGGCTTGGACGCGTAGTTGTGTTCCTGGGTGATCCCGCGCGAGGTGTCGAGCATCTGATCGTGGTAGTGCCACAGGCTGCGAAATGCGGCGGGCACGAAGCCGAAGGACGAGTCCCCGTTGGTCTCCGCCCATTGCCGGCCGTAGCCCTTGTCGGTGTGCAGCCAGCCCGACCAGGTCGTGACGTACACGACAATCCCCGTCACCCCAACGGCTAGGAAACCCGGGAGGGCGTCCTTGCCCAGCATGGCCACCAACGGGTTGCGGACACCGACCGCTGCCCGCGCTCGGTGATCCCACCAGACCATGAGCAGCCCGAAGGCCGCCAGGTAGAAGACCCCGCTCCACTTGGTGCCGCAGGCCAGTCCCAGGGCGACGCCGGCGGCGAGCCGCCAGGGGCGGAAGCCGAAGGAGGGCCCCCTCTCACTGAAGGGGATGTCGCGCAGACCGCCGCGTGCCTCGGCCCAGGCCAGGGCTCGGGCGCGGACCCGGTCGCGGTCAACGACCAGGCAGCCGAAGGCCGCAAGGACGCACATCATCAAGACGATGTCGAGATAGGCCGTACGGCTCATGACCAGGTGCAGGCCGTCCAACGCGAGCAACAGTCCGGCCGTCGTGCCTAGCAGGGTTGAGCGAGTCATCCGGCGAACCACCCGGGCGAGCACGAGCACGCTGAGCGTTCCGACCAGAGCCATCGGCAGCCGCCAACCCCACGGGGACACGCCGACCAGCCACTCACCGGAGGCGATCACCCACTTGCCGAACGGCGGGTGCACGACATACCCGGGTTCGCCGGTGAAGATGTCGAGGTTTCCGCTCAGGATCTTTTCGTCGGCGCCTGGGACCGTCGCCTGCTCGCTGCCGAACCGCAGCAGCCCGAGCGCGTCCTTCACGTAGTAGGTCTCGTCGACGATGATCGCGTGCGGACGACCGAGGTCGGCCAGTCGTAGAACCAAAGCCAGCGCGGTGACCGCGAGGGGTGCGAGCCACCCCCACCAGCCGTCCTTGGGCATCGGAGGGCACAGCCGTCTCCGCAGGTCGGACCGCTCGTCCTCGCTGAGCTCCGGCACCTGAGGGGCGTACTCCTGCACGGGCGCCGTCACCCGCCCATCGTAAGTGCGCTCGAATCCTCCCGAGCACCGCCGCTGAGTGTGTCGTTTTTTTAGCGGCACGCCCCGTGTGGCGTTAAAAAACGAACACAAAGGCGGGGTGGAGGGGTTTGTGGCGGGGTGGTGCCCCGGGGGGTGGTGGTGGGGGG
>JANPBY010000016.1:0-1669 GCA_031430645.1 Actinomycetes bacterium | reverse complement strand
CCGAAGACCAGCTGGCGTCGCTTCGAGGCCGCCGCGGTGCATGAGTGCTGGCAGCTGGACGGGTTCGAGTGGCCGCTGGCTGACGGCACCGTGTGGGGGTGTCAGATGGTTTGTGTAAACCGGTTCTCTGACTGAGGGTGTGGTGCCCTCGCTGGAAGGAGAGTCTTCATGATTGTGAATGATGATGTGATGCCCTCGGGTGGACCTGTTCCTGAGCGGATGAGCGCGGAGGTGGCCCGGCTGGTTGAGCAGGCGCAGTTCGAGGGTGTGCAGCTGACCGGGGAGGGCGGTTTGTTGCCGGCCATGATCAAGACCGCGGTTGAGGCTGCGCTGCAGGGAGAGTTGACCGCTCATTTGGGTTACGAGCGGTATGCCGTGGAGGGTCACCATTCGGGGAACTCGCGCAATGGCTCGTCCGCGAAGACTATGCAGACTGTTGCTGGTCCGGCGGAGGTCTCGGTGCCGCGTGATCGGGCTGGCACCTTCGAGCCGGTGACGGTGGCGAAGGGGACGCGTCGGTTCACTGAGTTCGACGACATGGTGATCGCTTTGTACGCCAAAGGCATCACGACTCGGGATATCTCTGAATGGCTCGAGCAGACCTACGGCGCGAAGCTCAGCCACGAGACGGTCGCCAACATCACCGACAGCGTCAACGACCTGGTCAAGGAATGGCGGTCCCGGCCACTGGATGAGGTCTATCCGATCCTCTACATCGACGCGATCCGGATCCGGGTCCGTGACGGCGGGGCGGTTCGGATGAAGTCCTGCCACCTCGCCGTCGGTGTCGACGTCGAGGGCCGCAAACGGGTTCTGGGCCTGTGGATCGAGCAAACTGAAGGATCCCGGTTCTGGCTCAGCGTGCTCACCGAGCTCCGCAACAGAGGGGTTCGTGACGTGCTGATCGTGTGCTGCGACGGCCTGACCGGGCTCCCCGAAGCGATCGGCCAGATCTGGTCCGAAGCGATCGTCCAGACGTGTGTGGTCCACCTGATCCGCAACTCGATGCGATACGCGTCGTGGAAGGACCGCAAAACGATCGCCGCGGCGTTGCGACCGGTCTACACCGCAGCCACCGTCGAGGCCGCAGAGCAGGCCCTGGACGACTTCGCCGGCTCACCCCTGGGCCAACGATGTCCCGCTGTCGTAGACGTGTGGCGCCGCGCCTGGAACGAGTTCATCCCGTTCCTCGACCTGCCGCCGGAGATCCGCCGGGTCGTCTACACGACCAACGCCATCGAGAGCATCAACTACCAGCTCCGAAAAGTCTCCAAGACCCGCGGGCAATTCCCCACCGACGAAGCCGTCTACAAGATCCTCTACCTCGCCGTCTGCGACATCGAGTCCAGAGACAAAAACCGCGGAGGTGACAACAAGAAGAAGAGCATCCTCAGCCGAGGCTCATCCACCCACGGCTGGACCACCGCACTGAACCACTTCGAAATGATCTTCCCAGGGCGACTCCCCGCCCAAATCTGAACAACAGAAACGCGTTTACACACAAAACTTGACACGCTCGCGCATCACCGCGCTCTTGAGGCACAGGCGACTGATCAGGCGCGCGTGCCCGATCGGCAGGTCACCGGCCAGCACCGCGACGGCGGTCAGCGGCAGCACCCCGCGCAGGGCGCGCGCCAGCTTCAGGTCTGACCCGGCCGCAGCCCGAGAC
>JANPBY010000015.1:0-27998 GCA_031430645.1 Actinomycetes bacterium | reverse complement strand
TTTTGAACCCCGGCACTCCGTCGGACAGGGTCAGTACCCCTACATGACGGGATCCGGTCAACGGCTGTCGCGCTTCGCCTGTCGCCGAGCCCCGGCTGCATTGGATGAGGCCACCTGCTTGATCTTGGGCGGACTGCGACGGCTCTTGGTCTTGGACTTCGACGTCTTTGAGGTGCCTGCGCTGGCTGGCTTGACCGGTCCACCTGCTCCGCGGCAGGCGGAGCCAGTCGGGGCCTCGCCTCGCGCCGCGGCAAGGCGTTCAGCCTTCAGCTCCGCGGCACTCTGCGAGGCCAGCACGCCCAACCGACGGCTCACCCGCGCCAGGGCCTCCTCGAAGATCTCAGCCTTCATCGCCGTCTTGTTCGACGAGCCCCTAGCCGCACCCCGCGAGCCCTTGGCCGCAACTCGTTTGGTCGACTGCCGGCGATAGTTGGTGGAGTACTTGTTACGAGCACGACGTACGCGCACGAGCAGGTCGCCGGTCGCGTCCTCGTCGAGGAGCTTCAGCTCCGACGGTTCGGTCTCACGAACCAGCAACAGTTCTTTGTCGGTCAGCAGACTGATTTGGCCTCGGTTCATGCAGACGCTCCCAGGATCACGGCCTTCTGGGCCTCGAACTCCGCATCGGTGAGTACTCCCGCGGCCTTCAGCTCCCCGAGCTGGGTGAGCTGAGTGAGCATGCTATTGGTCCCGGAGACGGCGAAGGCAGGTGCAGCGGCAACAGGCGCTGCCGCGGCGTCCTGGTCGGCCCAGCGATTCTGTTGGCGGCGCTGCACGCGCCCGTGCACCGAACTGGCGACGGCAACCTTCGCCGCAGTTTTGATGAGTCCCATCTCAGTTCCCCTCGGTCGGTGCTGGCACGGTCGACTCGACACGGTCGAAGGCTGCCAGCAAGTCATCCACGTCCACCCGGTTCTGGCTCACCACGCGTCCGCCACTTCGCCCCATGGCGGCGGCAAACTGCTCCGCCCACACGTTTTCGTAGACGAGGACGGCCGCGACACCTCCGGGTTGGATGGCCTCGCCGACGGAAGCCAAGTCGTCTCTATCCAAGAGCCCGGAGGACGACCCTTGGATGGCACTCAGGTCCACACCCTCAGGAACCGCGACCTCGGCGACGTCGACAACGCGCACGGCGCCATGGTCGTCTCGGCCGACAAACTCGAGGTCAAGGACGTAGATCGTCCCGCTCGCCACCAGATCCAGAAGTGAGTCGAACCCATCGCCGGCCAGCACACCAGCCGGGAAGTCGACGACAAGGTAGTCAACGGGTCCGAGCTCCGCCGCGCTGCTCATCGAATCCTGACCGGACATGGGGCTCCTCTGGCGTTCCTGCGTGGATAATCCTGAAGCCCAACCCAAGTGGACTCCCCGACTGCGCGCAACTCCAACGGAACTCAGGGGGGCCCTACGCTTCCCGGACGACCAGGGAGAGGGGCGGCATGACGGTTCTGCCGTATCGCTGGTCCCTTGCGCTGGTGCTAGCCACGCTGCTCCTGGCCAACGCGCTCGCGAACCGAGTTCTCCCCGACGCCGATGTAGTCGTCGGACTGATGCTGAGCGCCGCCCTGCTGATTCTTGCCCGCTTCGCGCAACTGACCAGAGACGACCTGGGCCTAGCCAGGGGAACCTGGAGGAGTGGGCTCCGTTGGGGAGGCAGCGCCGCCGGCCTCGTCGTCCTGGGCTATGCCATGGCGCTTGCCTTGCCTGGGGTACGCGAGTCTCTGGCGCAGCCAGTCGATGACTCGACCGTCCCGGTGCTGGTCACGGCCCTCGTGGTCATCCCCCTCGCAACCGTCATCCCCGAAGAGCTCGCCTTCCGGGGCGTGCTCTGGGGCCTGCTCCGCCGAGAACACGGGGCCAGGGCTGCAACCCTCGTCTCTTCAGCCTTGTTCGGGCTCTGGCACGTACTGCCCTCACTCGGGTCTGGACCGGCCAACGATGTCGTCGTCGACATCGTCGGGAGCGGTGCTCTGGGTACGACGCTCCGCGTCATTGGCACGGTGATCTTCACGGGCGCAGCAGGTGTCATCTTCTGTGAGCTGCGGCGTCGAAGTGACAGCCTGCTCGCGCCGATCCTCCTGCATTGGGCGGTCAACGGCGTGGGCGTCGTGGCCGTCCTCCTCGCCTGATTGAGCCGCCAAACCGAGGGCCGGACTGCCGTGCGGGCAGCGCGGCCCTGATAATCATCGGTGAGCGTCGCCAGCACGGTGATTCCCGACAAAGGATGACGATGGTCGAGAAGCCCACAGCCGATTTGGCAGATCCAGCCACCGACGAGCCCGCGGCGCGTGGCGAACACACCCAAAGGTTTCGCTACACGCTGCCCGGCGCGTGGATAGCCCTGGTCTTCGTCTGCCTGTCGTTCACGCCGTCCCTGCTCCCTCGCAGCGGAATCATCCAGGGTGCGATCTGCGGGGTCACCGGCGCGATCGGATACGGCCTCGGGGTCGTCGCGGCAGCCGTGTGGAGGGCCTTCGCGGACCGGGACGCCCGGCCCGCCGGCCCCGGCAGCTGGCGGGCCTTCTTCATCGTCGCCGCGGTCGCCGTACTGGTCTCCTACGCCCTCGGGCGCCGCTGGCAGAGCCAGATCCGCGAGCTGATGGGGGTCGAGCCTGACAGCCTCATCGCCCAGGTGCTGCTTCCGGTGATCGCTGCGCTGGTCTTCGTCGGGCTCGTAGCAGTTGGCCGAGCCCTGCACCGTCTCTATCGATCACTAGCAGCTCTCTTGCGCCGCTGGATCGGACCTCGTGCGGCCACCGCTGTCGGGTGGACGGTCGTCGTGGGAGGGACGTATCTCGTCGTCAGTGGCTTGGTGTTCGACACCCTGGCGAATCTGGCCAACGAGTCCTTCTCGGTGGCGAACGGAGCCACCCAGGAGGGCGCTGTCCAACCCACGACGACACTGCGCTCGGGCGGCCCGGAGTCCCTCATCTCTTGGGAGTCCCTAGGCCGTGAAGGCCGAACGTTCGTCGGACGTACCCCGAGCCAGGCTGACCTGGTCGCCTTCGCGGGGCCCACGGCGCTCGAGCCCATCCGTGCGTTCGCGGGACTGGAGTCGGCTGGCTCGACCGAGGACCGGGCCGCGCTCGCGGTCGATGACCTCGAGCGAGCCGGGGGCTTTGACCGCGCCTACCTCGTGGTCGCCACCTCGACCGGCAGTGGCTGGATTTCGCCCGGGGCCGCAAACAGCTTCGAGTTCATGACGGGCGGCGACAGCGCCATCGTGTCGATCCAGTACTCCTACCTGCCGTCGTGGATCTCCTATCTGGTCGACCAGAAGGAGGCCCGCGAAGCCGGACGAGCCTTGTTCGACGCGGTCTACGACCGCTGGTCGCAACTGTCGATCGACGATCGTCCCAAGCTGATCATCTTCGGTGAGAGCCTCGGCACCTTCGGTGGCGAGGCGGCGTTCAGCGGCGAGTACGACTTGGCCAATCGCACCGACGGCGCACTGCTCGTGGGTCCCCCGAACTTCAACACCCTCTATCGGGAGTTCAGCGACGGCCGCGAACCAGGAAGCCTCCAGGTCGAGCCGATTTTCCGCAACGGCCGCATCGTCCGCTTCGACGCAACCCCAGATGGGGTCGTCCAACCGGCCACCGCCCCATGGGCCCGGACCCGCGTGCTCTATGTGCAGCACCCCTCGGACCCGATCGTGTGGTGGTCGCCCAACCTCATCTTCAACAAGCCGGACTGGCTCGCAGAGCCCCGCGGCCGCGATGTCCTGGAGGAGTCTCGCTGGTTCCCGTTCGTCACGTTCTGGCAGGTGACCGCAGACCTGCCGTTGGCAGCAGCCGTGCCACCGGGGCACGGTCACTTGTACCTGACGGAGTACGTCGATGCGTGGGCTCAGGTCCTGCAACCTGAGGGCTGGACCGTCGAGAAGCGCAATGAGCTCCAGGCGATCATCGCCCCAGAGTCAGGGAGCTAGCCGCCGATGGCCGACATCGGTCGGTCAGGCTGGATGTAGCTCGGGTCGTTCACTCCGTGGCCCGGCAGCTTGTCTGCCACGACCCGGTGGAGTCGGCGCTCCACCTCGGCCCGTACGTCCTCCGCAGATGCTCCCTCGGCCCGGAGCGCGGCGCGCAGATCTAACTCGTCACGCGCGAAGAGGCAGTTGCGCAGCTGACCGTCGGCGGTGAGCCGCAGCCGGTCGCAGGCCGCACAGAACGCTCGGGTGACGCTGGCGATGATGCCGACCCTGGCCGGACCGCCATCGACCAGGAACTCCTCGGCCGGCGCCGACCCGCGGCCCGCGACCGGGGTGAGGGTGTGATGTTCGGAGAGCGCCGTGAAGATCTCGTCCGCAGTGACCATGTCGGCCCGCCGCCACAATCCCCCGGCGTCCAACGGCATCTGCTCGATGAACCTCAGCCGCCACCCCTCGTCGATGGCATGGGCCAGCAAGCTCGGCGCCTCATCGTCATTGACCCCGCGCATCAAAACCGTGTTCACCTTGACCGGCGCAAGGTCGGCGGTCTGCGCCGCACGGATCCCGGCAAGGACGTCGTCCAGCCGATCGCGGAAGGTCATCGCCTTGAAGCGCTCCGGGATCAAGGTGTCCAGGCTGACGTTCACCCGCTCCAGTCCCGCATCTCGGAGGGGTTTAGCGAGCTCGGAAAGCTTCAGTCCGTTCGTGGTGAGGCTGATCTTGGGTACGTGATTCAGGGCGTTGATGCGCCGCACGATGTCCACCACATCGGGGCGCAACAAGGGCTCACCACCCGTGAGACGTACGCCGTCGACCCCAAGCTCGGTGGCCACCTCGATTACGAGAAGCAACTCCTCGGTCGTGAGGAGCTCGGGGCTCGGGATCCAGGCTGCGAAGTCCGCCGGCATGCAATACGTACAGCGCAACGAGCAGCGGTCGGTGAGCGAGACCCTGAGGTCACGGTGCGTGCGCCCATAGGTGTCCACCAACTGCTTTGAGACGCTGGGAGCGGGGGCGGGCTGAAGGGCTGCCTCGTCGACCCGCAGCGCTGTCATGTCATTAAGTATCACCTAGGGTGGCCAGCCATGGAGGCGGGGCCGAGCGTTGACCCCCGCACCGGGGAGATCACCTTCACCGTGTCTTCGGGGGAATCGGAGAGACCTCTGCGGGTGTGGTTCCACCTCCGCGACTTCGGCGCCGACCCGGCCTTTAGGCCTACGGCCACCGGTCGTTGGACAGCCACGATCCCCGCGCCCCCCGCGGATCGGCTGGAGTACCTCTTCGCCTGGGCCAATGCCGACGGGACCGAGACGTTGCTTCCCGATCCAGGGAACCCGCTGCTCGTCCCCGGCCCGTTCGGCGACAAGTCACTCCTCGAGCTGCCGACCTATCGACCACCGCGCTGGCTCACCCTCTCCTCGCAGCCGTGGGTCGCCCAGCCGCTCGCCGTCACGACGGGAGTAGAAGGGGTCGAGGTCGCGGGCGAGTTGTTGACGCCACCTGGCTCGAAAGCTGACAAGCCGTTGCCGCTCCTCGTTGTGCATGACGGTCCTGAGTACAGCCGGCTGGCCCGCCTCGGCGACTACCTCACCTGGCTGGACAGCCAATCCCCCGAGCTCTCCTGTCGGGTGCTCCTGCTGCAGCCGGGCAACCGAGACCTGTCCTATGCCGCGTCGGCGCCGTACACCGAGGCTCTCGTGGAGCGAGCGATCCCCCTCGCTCAGACCATGGCACCGACCCGGGGGGCAGTGGTCGGCCTAGGTGCCAGCCTGGGAGCGCTCGCGCTCATGCACGCGGCAGCGATGTACCCCGGAACCTTCGGTGCGCTGGTCTGTCAGTCCGGATCGTTCTTCCGACCGCGCTTCGACGCTCACGAGCGGAGATTTCGCTACTACGACCGGGTCGTCGAGGCGGTGGACGCGGTGTACGCCGAGCCGTCAGCACTCGCGGGCTTGGAGATCGCCCTCACCAGCGGACTGGGCGAGGAGAACCTGGAGAACAACCGTGCGCTCGCAGATCGGCTCGCTGAGCTAGGGGTCCAAGCCACGCTCGCTGTGGGTCGGGACGGGCACAACTACACCGCTTGGCGCGACCTGCTCGACCCGACGCTCGGGAGTCTGTTGGCTCACGTGTGGCGCGCCTGAATTCGGAGTTCTTGCCGAAAACCACCACGCCCGAGGGACCTGCTTCGCTACCGTCGCCGCCATGACCATCGCCCCGCACACCCCGACCCTGCTCGAGGTCCGTGAGCTCGACCTCACCAGCGATGCGATCGAAGAGACCTCGCACCTCCAGCGACATTTCGGCCGCCGCGAAGTGCTGTTCTTCACGATCTGCACCGTCGTCGGTGTTGACACCATCGGCGCCGTCGCGTCCGGCGGCGCCCAGGCCTTCACCTGGCTGCTCGTCTTCACGCTGATCTTCTTCGTGCCGAGCGGGCTGGTCTTCGCCGAGCTCGGGAGCGCGTTCCCGGAAGAGGGCGGACCCTATCTCTGGACCCGGCTCGCCTTCGGCCGCTATGTCGGTGGGGTCAACAACTTCCTCTACTGGATCACCAACCCTGTGTGGATGGGCGGAACGCTCGCGATCGCCGCTGCCGCGACCTGGGGGACCTTCTTCGGCGACGGCCCTGAACTCGGCACGGCGGCCTTCTACACCCTCGGGTTGCTCTTCATCTGGACCGGAACCCTCGCAGCCATCCTGTCGTTTTCCGTCGGCAAGTGGATCCCGATCACCGGTGCGTTCGCTCGCTTCATCATGCTCGGGTTTTTCACCATCAGCGTGATCGTGTTTGCTGCGCAGAACGGCGCCAACGGGGTCAGCGGCGGCGACTTCATCCCGTCCGGGATGAGCGACATCAAGATCGGCTTCGTCGGGCTGGCCGCGGTGATCATGTTCAACTACGTGGGGTTTGAGCTCCCCAGCACCGCCGGCGACGAGATGAAGGACGCCCAGAAGGACGTCCCCGCAGCAATCTTCAAGACGGGGATCTTTGCTTTCCTCCTGTACGCCGTGCCCGTGCTAGGCATCCTCGTCGTCCTTCCCGTCGACCAGGTCACCGGCCTGGGCGGTTTCATCGATGCGCTGAAGTCAGTCTTCACCGTCTATGGAGGCAGCGTCGCCGAGGATGGAACAGTCGAGCTGACCGGTGCGGGAGCCTTCCTCGGTGGCGGCATGGCGCTGCTGTTCATCTTGTGCCTGCTCTCCTCAGGCACCGCGTGGTTGATGGGCTCCGACCGAGCCATGGCTGTGTCGGGCTACGACGGCGCGGCGCCGCGCTACCTCGGCCGGTTCAGCCCGCGGTTCGGCACCCCGGTGCGGGTCAACGTCCTCTCCGGTCTGCTCGCAACCGGTGTTCTCATCGGTGCCCACGAGATCAGCGACGGCGACGTGGCGAAGTACTTCGGCGCGGTCCTCGGCATCGCGGTGTCCACGACGTTGATCTCCTACATCGCGGTGTTCCCCGCGTTGTGGAAGCTCCGCTCCAAGTTCCCCGACCACCCGCGGCCGTTCCGCGCCCCCTGGGCGCCGTTCCTCTCAATCCTGCTCACCGGACTCATCGTGGTGGCCACCATCCAGATCCTCCTGCCTGGTATTGGCGACGAGTGGTTCGGTGAGGGCTACGCACCGGATGGGTGGACCCAGGACGAGAAGTGGAAGTACTTCGCGACCGAGGCACTCCCGCTGGCCTCCTTCCTCATCGCGGGGTCGCTGTTCTACGTGGCCGGCAAGAAGACCCGGGCAGACACCGGGGAGGCCGCCATCGCTGCAGCCAAGGCCGAAGGTGCCGCCGCGGAGTGACGCGCCGCGAAGTCTGGACCGTTGCCGCGCCTTCCCTGGGTGGCGAGGGTCAGGTCATCGCCTACGGGCATTGGGGCACGCCCGTCCTCTTCTTTCCCGCCGAGGGCGGTAGCGCCGCCGACCTCGAGGACCGCGGCATCATCGAGGCGCTGAGTGGGCCGATCAAGACTGGGCACCTGAAGGTCTATGCCGTGGACTCCCATGACGGGAACACCTGGTCTGATCATTCCGTCGATCTCGAGGAACGCGCCCGCCGCCACGAGGACTACGAACGGTGGATCACCGACCACGTCGCGCCGGCGATCCATGGCGACTGCGGAGGGCGGGTCCCCATCGCCACCGCTGGTGCAAGCCTGGGGGCGTTTCAGGCCGTCAACCTTGCGCTGCGCCGCGCTGACTTGTTCCCCCACGCTCTGGGGATGTCGGGCAACTACGACCCCACGTCATGGAACGGGTGGGGAGGACGAGGGGACTCCTTGTACTTCAACAACCCGTTCAGCTACCTCGAGCACATGGGCGGAGACCACCTGGACTGGCTGCGCAGCACGGTGTTCATTCAGCTCTGCGTCGGCCGTGGGTCGTGGGAGGAGCACCCCACGAAAGCCCTTCCGTCAACCCTCGCGCTGGGGTCAATGCTGCAGGCGAAGGGGATCCCGAACTCCGTGGACATCTGGGGCGAGGACACCCCGCACGACTGGCCGTCTTGGGCCAAGATGGCCAGCAAGCACCTCAGTTCGTTCGGCTGATCACGGTCCCGAAGGAGACAGCATGGACGACGCCACCCGCAGGCACCTGGTGGGGCTCCTGTTGGGGACGGAGAACGACTGGCCGGTCGCCCTCGAAGCCCTGATTCGCGCCACGGGTCCGGTTGCCGATGCCGAGGGCGTACGTCACACCCTGGAGACCGAGCGGGTAACGATCGAGCCGTTCTCATTGCGCGACCGACCCCGACACGACCTGGTGATCGACCGGCTCGCTTATTGGTACTACGTCCCCAGGGAGTGGTTGAAGAAGATCTCCTTGATGGACGATGTCTACCTGCTCAACAGCCCATTCACGTTCCAGTCCATGGAGAAGCACTCGGCCTACTGCGCGATGATGCGCCTCGGCCTGAAGATTCCCGAGACCGTACTCGTGCCTTACAAGAATCCGTTGGACAACGCCCGTTGGGCCTACACGGCTGAGACCTACAACCAGCCCTTCGACCTCAAGGCCATCGCGGCCGATCTCGGCTACCCGCTGTACATGAAGCCCTTCGACGGCGGGGGCTGGCGAGGCGTCTCACGCGTCGATGGTCCGGAGGCACTGCAACGGGCGTACGACGACTCAGGCGAGATGCTCATGCATCTCCAACAGTCCAAGCCGCACGACGTCTTCGCACGGTCCCTGTCTATCGGTCCGGAGACGATGGTCATGCGCTTCCAGCCCGACGAGCCGATGCACGGACGCTACGCCGTTGACCACAACTTTCTGACAGCGCAGTCCGGCGAGGAGTGCGTGACGATCAACCGCACGGTGAATGCGTTCTTTAGGTGGGAGTTCAACTCCTGCGAGATGCTCGTCGCCTTCGGCAAGGACGGGGCACCGGACGAGGTTTATCCCATCGACTATGCCAACGCGTGCCCGGACGTCGCCATCACGTCCCTCCATTACTACTTCCCGTGGGCGATGAAGGCGCTCACCAAGTGGAGCGCCTACTGCCTCATCACCGACCGCAAGCACCAGATCGATCTGGACACCTCGGCCTACTTCGACGTGGCTGACCGCGACGACCTCGACTACGCCGGCAAGCTCGCGCTCTACCGCGGGCTTGCTGACGACTACTTCGAGACCGAGAAGTACGAAGACTGGTGCCGCACCAGCCTGGCCAACTTCGACGAGGTCGCCCTGGACTGGTTCTCCGGCCCTGAGCTCGACCAGGTCATCGTGGACACGGTTCTCGCGATGTTCCCGCCGCACGAACAGGACATGTTCATCGAGCACTACCGCGGGCTGCTCGCCCTCTGGTGCCGAGACGAGGTCAGCCGGCTGGAGGCGTAGCCACCCCGGCATGGTCACCAGTGAGCAGCCCACGCATCGCCGCTGCTGACTCGACCCCCACCAGTCGGTCGACCAGGGTCCAGACGGGATTGGTCCGTGGCGAGAACATGGCCTCGCGATTGCGCTGGTCGCGCTGGGGCAGGTCCTGCCAGGCGACTGAGGCCACCACCTCGGGCGGAAGCCCCTTCGCGACCAACATCAGCCACTGGTCGACATAGCAGTCGACAACCGCGGCCAGCCGGCTGAGGTCTTCGGGCGAGACGATCGCCGCGACCATCCACGGTGAGCGGATCGAGTGCTGCAGCGGTCCAAGGGAGGGCACGGGCATGACGCTCGGCTGGGCGAGCGCAGTCGCGCGCGACTCGGAGAGCGGGTCATAGACCGCCAGGGCGTACTCGAGGTTCGCCCCCAGGTCGACGCGCGGCGGAAGGTCGAGACCGAAGTGAAAGGTTCCGTTGGTGTTGGGCGAGATCGCGGTGTCAAGGAACAGATGCGGGAGGGGACTGTCTGCCCCGGTGAAGGCGTAGACCTGGTGGGTGTCCATTCCGAACTCATCGATGGCCAGCGCGCTGTAGACCAGCCGGACCCCGTCGTCGCGGCTGTAGACCCGGAACTCCCCGATGCGCTGACCGGCGAGCGGGCCGCCGACAGCTTGGAGGGGCAGCACAGGACCACCGTCGGCGCCGGTCTCCTCCGATAGGCCTAGCGTCTCGATGACACGCGTCAGCACGGACGTCACGAGCTCTCGTCCGCTGCGGTCCACGTGAGGGAGTTCCCGGGCGGGCGCGACCGCGCTGTCGTCCGGCATCACCTCGACGACCGTGTGCGAGAACCGGAAACCGGAGGCGAGCACCGCCTCGACCGACACCTCCTTGGTGGGGGCCCGCAACTCATTGCGATAGGTCAGCGGGGGAAGGCCGTCGATCGCGCACCAGGCGTCGAAGAACGGCTGCATCTGAGGCGGCACCTCTGCGTGGGTCAGGTTGAACGTGCCTGTGACCTTGTGGTCGATGACGTACTTCACGGCATCGACCACGTCGAGCATGTGCACGCGATAGAACAACGCCTCGTCGTGGAACGGCACGGACCCGCCCAGCACCTGGTGAGCCATCCGGAGCTTGTCGAGGATCGGCGGGTCCTCCCCGCCGGTGATGTCGGCGCAGCGAAAGATCGTGAGCCGGTCGCCACACGCGTCGCGGTAGGTGCGCTCAGCTTCCTGGAACCGGGCCGGACTCGGGTCCTCACTTGTCGTGAGCGGTGAGTCTTCGGTGATGACGTCGAGGTGGTTGGCCGCGTCGCCATAGACCGAAAGCGACGACAACATGATGATGTGCGGCTCCCCTGGCACCGTCGACACGGACTCAGCGGTCTCGACGAGCACCTGGCGATAGGTGCGTTGCCGCTGCTCCACCGTCATGGCCTGGGCTGCCGCAGGGCCTGCGGCAGCCACGATGACGTCAGCACCGACGGCTGCTGCGTGCACCGCTGCGTGGTCGGCGCCAACCAGTACGGCGACCTCGTCGCAGACCTCGCTCAGGGCTGCGACCTTGCCCTGGGTGGTGGTCGTGCCGACCACGTGATGGCCGTCTGCACGCAGCTGGCGCGCCAGCTCTTTACCGACGAGTCCACAACCGACGATGAGGATGCGCATGAGTAAGTCCTTTGATCGCTCGTAGTGACTGATGCTCGGACGGGTGCTCCGATATAGTCAATGTACTTGACCATATGCCTCGGTGGCCAGCATGGCTCACGCGAGCCCTACCGGAACGAGGTCGTCCGTGATCCCGCCTTCCGCGCCCCGCGATCCCGACCTCTCCGATCACGTGCTCCGGTGGCTGGAAGCGGTTCAACGCAGGACCGTGCGTGAGCTCGAGTCCGTCCTGGACGAGGCGGTGTGGGCCGTCGGCCCGCGTCGGATCCGGATCCTGCAGCTCATCCCTCCCACCGGTCTTCAGCAAAAGCAGCTGGCCGAACGCGCCCTGATCTCCAAACAGGCAATGGGCGAAGAGCTCGCCGCGCTCGAGGCTGACGGCCTGGCCGAGCGCACAACGGATCCAGTCGATGGCCGAGCCAGAGTTGTCATGCGCTCGACGTATGGCCATCAGATCTGCACCGCGATGGACCGAGCCATGGAGGCCGTGGAGGAACAACTCGCCCGCTCGGTCGGAGTTGAGGAGTACGCGACCTTCAAGGACACGCTTCGGAGGCTGGGCGCCGACCAGATCTAGCGCTTCGACCACGGAATGAATCGCGGAGTACGGCTCGCGTACTCCGGATAGGCCGGGAACCGCGCGGCCAACCGAAGCTCCTCCCACCGAGCCTTGGCGTTGACCAGAATGATCAACGCCAGTCCGGCAGCTGCCACGTACGGACTTCCCGACGCAACCACCTGAGCGAGGGTAAACAGCAGCAACCCGGAGTAGATCGGGTGTCGAACGAAATGGAACAACCCCCCTGTCCGCAATTGAGCGTGCTCGTTGGGCAACGGGGCGGCCGTCAGTCCACGGCCCAAGCCGAAGCCGGCCGTCACCATGACGGCAATCCCCACCCAGGTGGCCAACGTGCATGCCCTCCCCAGCGCATCCGGAACAGCCCAAACATCGGCGGTGGGGAGGAGAACCACGAGCCCAATCAAGGCGAACTGCGCCGCGACGAAAGCCCAGGCGGTCCGTCCCTCGCCAGCCGATCCGTGGACGGGCGTCATTCCTTGCTCTGACTCAGCCATTGAGGGAAGCGACATAGACCGTGTTGGTGGCCTCACGCCCCTGGAGTGGATTGGGGAACCGCACGACCTCCGCCGAGACCTCGGCGAAGACCTGACTGAGCACGGACTGGTAATCCGAATCCGGGGGGTCGTTGGACCACAGGGCAAACACCCCACCTGGGTGCAAGAGCGCAGCCAGCCGACGCGTTCCGTCGAGGTCATAGAACCCGGCATGACTTGGGTCCAGCAGGTGCCGTGGCGAGTGGTCGATGTCCACGACGATCGCGTCGAAGCGCCGGCCTGGTGACTCAGGATCCAGGCTGCCCGCGGCAACCATGGCGAAGAAGTCACCAAGCACGAGATGACATCGCACGTCCGACGCCGCCGAGACGCTGACCGGCACCAAGCCACGCTCATGCCAGTCGATGACCGCAGGCAGAGCTTCCACCACCGTGAGCTCCGCCACTCGCTCATCGTCGAGCACGGCCTGGGCGGTGTATCCGAGACCGAGACCGCCGACAATGACGTGAAACCCCTCGCCTGTGACTGCTGAAAGTGCGGCGCGAGCAACTTCGATCTCGGCAACGGTCCAGAGGCTGGACATCAGGTACTCATCACCCAGCTTCACTTCGAAGACCTCTGCATCGGCCGCCGGGTCGTGTCGGCGACGCAGGCTGATCGGCCCGATAGGGGTCTCGCGCCAGTCGATCTCCTCGAAACGAGCACTCATCCCCGAACCCTAGGCAGTCTCACCCGGTATCCGCCCCATCAAGCAGGCGGGAGTGCGATCATCAGCGACGTGTCAGACCACACCGCGCAGACGATTTCCTACCCAGCGCCAGGGTCACGACCCTCACGGTCGGGAGCCGAGCCCACCGCGCCGCACGTCATCGTGCTATTCGGGGCCACCGGGGACCTCGCCCGCCGTAAGCTCCTGCCCGGCTTGGCTCATCTGACGACGTCCTCGAAGCTGGCGCCAGACATCCGCGTGGTCGGAACCTCCCTCGAGGACTTCGACGATGACGCCTTCCGGTCCTTCGCCAAGGAAGCCGTGACGGAGTTCGGCACCCATGAACTCAGCGATGAACAGTGGGACCTCTTCGCCTCGCACTTGACATACATCCCCATGAACACCGAACCGCGAGAGCTGGCGGCCGCGGTCGCGGCCGCTGAGGCGCAACTTGGTCCGGACGTCCAGCGCCTCCACTACCTCAGCGTCCCTCCCAAGGCAGCCATGTCTGTGATCTTGCGCCTGCGAGTCGCCGAGCTGGTCGAGCGCTCCTGCGTGGTGATGGAGAAGCCGTTTGGCACTGACCTCGCTTCGGCCATCGTGCTCAACGACACCGTGCACGAGACGTTTCGCGAAAGCCAGATCTTTCGGATCGACCACTTCCTCGGCAAGGAGGCTGCCCAGAACATCCTGGCCTTTCGATTCGCCAATGGCTTGTTCGAACCGATCTGGAACCGCAACTTCATCGACCACGTGCAGATTGACATTCCCGAAACGCTCGGGCTCGGTGACCGGTCCGGCTTCTACGAGTCGACCGGCGCCTTCAAGGACATGGTGGTCACCCACCTGCTGCAAGTCATGGCCTTCGTGGCCATGGAACCGCCAACTGCACTCGAGCCGCGAGCGATCAGCGAGGAGAAGAACAAGGTCTTTCGTTCGATGCTGCCCATCGATCCGAGCCAGGTCGTCCGCGGCCAATACACCGGATATCTCGACGAGGCCGACGTGGCCAGCGACTCCGACACCGAGACATTCATCGCGCTGCGCTGCGAGATCGACAACTGGCGCTGGGCTGGGGTGCCGTTCTTCCTGCGCACCGGTAAGTGCATGGCCGACGGCGCACGCATCATCTCCATCGCATTCAGAGAAGCCCCGCGAACGATGTTCCCGCCCAACTCCGGCGTCGGCTCAGCCGGACCGGATCATCTCACCTTCGACCTGGCTGACTCCTCCAAGGTGTCGCTGTCCTTCTATGGCAAGCGACCTGGGCCAGGCATGAAGCTGGACAAGCTGAGCATGCAGTTCTCGACTCAGGAGACCGAGCGCGCCGGCGACGTCCTCGAAGCCTACGAACGCCTCATTCTCGATGCCATGCGTGGCGACCACACGCTGTTCACCACGGCCGAGGGGATCGAGAGTCTGTGGGCACGCTCGACACCGTTGCTGGAGAACCCGCCGGAGGCCAAGGCATACGGCAAGGGCACCTGGGGACCGAACGCCATCCACCAGTTGATCGCCCCCCACGCCTGGCGACTGCCGTTCGAACGAAGTTGGCGCGAGAAGAAGTAGTTGCCGCAGAACAGCATCTGCGGGATGGTGTCGAGATCCGTCCGGCTCGTTCGTCGCATGGGTGTCAAGGCGCTGACTCGACTACGGGGACAGCCAGTCGGCACCACCAACAACGATCAGAGGAGACCTCGATGGCTTACTCCCTCGCCTGCGCCGACACTGGCGCGGACTGTCCTGGCGCCTTCACCACAGAGAGCCAGGACGAGCTCATGGAACACGTACAGATGCACGCCCAGCGAGTACACCCTGAACTGGCCAGCAACCCCGATCTGGGTGCGATGGTGCAGACGCTGATCAAGACTGTCTGATCGCCGAGGGGCGGTCCGGCACTTTCTCCCCGGGCCGCCCGCCTACCTCCCCCTGGTTGGCAGGGGGTGGACCGCGCCGTCGACGACGACGGTCGCGGAGGAGACGGACACGCGGTCTACGAGCGTGCCGTGCACGACGACCCCGGACACCAAGGCGAAGTCCACAGGGGAGCCGGGCGTAGAGAGCCCCGCCAGCAGCAGGCCCAACTCGTCCACCGCGCACTCGCGGACGATCTCGGTGACCTCGGCCAGGCCGGGCACCGCACCGTCACCCAGCACCCGCCGCAACCGCGCGACAAGCAAGGACTCCTCCACATCGTGCGGGTCGAGAACCACGCCCGAGACCCCACTCAGGAGCGCTCGACGAGCGATGTCGACCGCCCCGCACGCTGCCGTCGTCCCTGGCACACCCGGGCGAGCGACGATGCCCACAACGCCATCGACGTCCACGCCGATGTGTGGAAACGCGAATACCACCAGACGGTGCCGACCTGCTTCGTCGGGTGCGTGCCCGAGTGCAGCAGTGATGCCCGTACGGCCGAGCAGTGGGAGCCCCCCAAGGCTCGACATGTCGAAGTAAGGTCCCCAGGAGTCAGTTACTGCATCCAAGAACGAGGACTCAGCTCATCGCGGCAGACCGAAACCAGAGGCAACGCGGTGTCTGCTCGGAATCCCCACGTCTCAAGCGATTTCGCCGTCCACGCCAGAAAGGAGGGGACGTCGACCGCGTCGGCATAGGGCTGCACGGTGCCTATTCTTCACCGACCACCTGGCTCGGGGCCGCCCCCTAGGCGTCGATGACCACCGGGATCACGATCGGGCTCCGACGACCGTCTGAGTGCGCCCACCGGCTGACGACCCGGGCGATGATCTGCTCGAGCTGGTGGATGTCGCCGATCCGCTCCGAAGCAGCCTTGGCCAACGCCTTCTCGATGAGGGGCACGAGGGGCTCGAACGTCAACTGATCGTGAGTGAAGCCGCGCGCAACGAAGTCAGGCGCTTCGGCTAGGGCTCCGGTGTCGGCATCGATGAGCACGATCACCGTGATCACACCCTCGGCTGCGAGCGTGCGTCTGTCCTTGAGCGAGGCCTCGGTGATGTCGCCGACCGTCGAGCCTTCGACATAGACGTAGCCGGCTGGCACCTTGCCCGTGATAGACGCCCGCCCGCCGACGAGGTCGACCACCACGCCGTCCTCGGCAATGACGACGCGGTCCGGGGCGACCCCGGTGCGGATCGCGATCGTGGCGTTGGCCTGCAGGTGGCGCCACTCCCCGTGCACGGGCATCACGTTCGTGGGGCGCACGATGTTGTAGCAGTACGCGAGCTCACCGGCGCTCGCGTGGCCGGAGACGTGCACCTTGGCGTTCCCTTTGTGTACGACATTGGCCCCCCACCGAGTGAGGGCGTTGATGACGCCGTAGATCGCGTTCTCGTTGCCTGGAATCAGCGAGCTCGCCATCAACACGGTGTCTCCAGGCCCGACTCTGATGGGGTGGTCGCGATTGGCCATCCGAGCCAGAGCGGCCATCGGTTCGCCCTGCGACCCGGTGCACACCAGCGCGATCCGCTCGTCCGGGAGCTTCTCCAGCTCCTTCATGTCGACGACCAGACCCTGCGGCACAGTGAGGTAGCCGAGGTCGCGCGCGATGCCCATGTTGCGCACCATCGAGCGACCGACGAAGGCAACCTTGCGGTCATGCGCCGTAGCGGCGTCCAGCACTTGTTGGATGCGATGCACATGGCTGGCAAAGCTGGACACGATGACCCGGCGCGGAGCAGTGCGGAAGACCTCGTCGATTGCCGGCGCGAGGTCTCGCTCGGACGTGGTGAAGCCGGGTACCTCCGCGTTCGTCGAGTCGGTGAGGAAGAGGTCGACCCCCTCCTCGCCGAACCGGGAGAACGCCCGCAGGTCGGTGATCCGGCTGTCGAGTGGGAACTGGTCCATCTTGAAGTCCCCGGTATGCAGAACCAGGCCGGCGCTTGTCCGGATCGCGACCGCCAATCCATCGGGGATGGAGTGGTTGACCGCAGCGAACTCGCAGTCAAAGGGACCGAAGGACTGTCGTGCCCCCTCGGCGACCTGCACCGTCGTCGGTTTGATCCGGTGCTCCTTGAGCTTGGCCTCGATGAAAGCCAGGGTCAGCCTCGAGCCGACCAAGGGGATGTCGGAGCGTTCGCGCAGCAGGTACGGCACTCCACCGATGTGGTCTTCGTGACCATGGGTGAGAACGATTGCGTCGACCTTGTCCAGACGGTCTCGGATCCAGGTGAAGTCGGGGAGGATCACGTCGACTCCCGGCTGGTGCTCCTCAGGGAAGAGCACGCCGCAGTCCACGATCAGCAGCCGTCCCGCGTGCTCGAAGACCGTCATGTTGCGGCCGATCTCGCCGAGCCCTCCCAAGGGGACGACGCGGAGTGCGCCTTTCGCAAGCTTGGGAGGCGGGCCGAGTTCAGGGTGGGGATGGCTCATGGTTCAGTCCTTTTCGTCTGGAGTCGGGGTCGCCCCTTGGCGCCGGACTTCTTTCCCGCCGGCCGGCTGAACTGCTCGGCCGCTCGGGTGCCCTCTGCGCCAGAGCTGTCCTCGTGGGCGTGCAGCCGTCCGTCAGCGATCGCGGAGGTGAACGTCGCGAAATCCAACTCGACCTGATCCGCGTAGGACAAGGCAAACTCCGTGACCGACTCGTCGAACTTCCGCCCAGTCCCTAAGTAGGCCGCGAGGGCGATGGCATCCCCTCCGCGCGCGTGCGCTCGGGCCAGCGTGTGACCGCACAAGAGCGCGAAGCGCGGCAGCCTTTCGGCGGAAAGGCTCCCCGGGTCTGGAGACCACTTCATGTCTCTCAGTTGACGGACGTAGTAGCTACGTCCTCCCGGGCCATCCAGCCAGCCCAGGAAGGAGTCGCTGGCGGCCTGCATCAGTCTCTGTCCGGTGACCACCCGCTCGCCGTGCTGGGCGTAGACCGACGGCTGAGTGAAGGCCTCGAGCACCGACGCCTGCGCTTGCTTTACCTGCAGCACCATCAGGTCGTCCTCGTCGCGACCGCGCATGAGCAGGACGAACGCGAGCAACCCCACACTGCCGACACCGACCACCTTGTGGCCGATGTCGACGATCTCGTAGCGCTGGAGCAGCTCTCGTCGGTCAGCCTGCAGCGTCGAGCGGAACTCACGGAACAACGCGTTGACCATCGAATGCACGTCATCGCCCACATCCAGGCGGACAAGCAGCGGGGGTTGGCTCCGAAACTGGCGGCGCCCGTCGACCACCTCGGTGATTTTGGAAATGGCTGACCATGCGTCGCGGGAGCGTGCCTTGGCGATGCTCTTCGTGAGGGTCTGGTCCGCCGCAGCGAGAGTCTTGCGCTCGGACTTCTTGCTCTTCCCGCGCTCCTTGCCTGCGACTGCCACCCACTCCTGGATGGCGCTCTCAAGAGCTCCTGCGTCAATCCGGGCGTACCAGATATCAAGCTCACCCCTGGTCGCGAAGTCCGTGATCGTGTGGCGGTAGGCAGCGCAGACAGCGACCGAAGCTGCCCGGCCGACGTCCTCCGGCAATCCGTTGTCGCGAGCTGCCAGAACGAAAGACGTCGCCAGTCGTTTCACGTCCCACTCGAAGGGGCCGGGGTGGGTCTCGTCGAAATCGTTGACGTCGAAGATCACCGATCGGTCCGGGGATGCGAAGAGGCCGAAGTTCGACAGATGGGCGTCTCCGCACAGTTGCACGGCCAGCTCAGTTCGCGGCAGCGGAGCAAGATCGGCCGCCATCACGAGCGCCGCGCCTCGATAGAACGCAAAGGCGCTCGTCGCCATCCGGGCATGCCGGACAGGCAGCAGCTCAGGGACTCGGGCCTGCTCCTGCCCCGTCAGTAAATCGACAGGGTCCGCCCGGTCTGCTGCTGGGCTCCACCGGGCTAACCCCTCACGGGGCATTCGGTCTCGCGCAGCGCGGCCCCGAGCAACCCGCTCGGCGACGCTCGGATGCTGGACCGCCTCCTGCTCGCCAGCCTTCGCGAGCCAATCGCGGGCGATCACCTGGACTTCGGGAGCGAATTCGACTCCAGGGGCTCTACCGTCGCTCACCTACGGGAGCCTACTGGGGCAGCGGCTGAGGACATCCGGTCCGCAAGGAAGCAGAATGACCCGCATGCCCTCCGAAGACCTAGCCCCGTCACCGTTCGCCGCCTTCGGTCTCAACCCCAAACTCTTGGTCGAACTGGCTCAGCTCGGTTATGAAGAGCCCACCCCGATCCAGGCCGAGGCGATCCCTCCACTGGTGGCCGGCAAAGACCTGATCGGCCAAGCCGCAACAGGAACGGGCAAGACTGCAGCCTTCGCCCTTCCTCTGCTGCAAGGACTGTCATCCGCATCCCGCACCAAGTCGCCCACCGCCTTGGTCTTGGTGCCCACTCGCGAGCTGTGCATGCAGGTCTCAGAAGCCGTGCACCGTTATGGACGCGGACTCGGCGTGCGGGTGCTGCCCATCTACGGAGGCCAGCCGATCGTCCGTCAGTTGCGCGAGCTTCAACGCGGTGTGGACATTGTGGTCGCAACCCCAGGCCGCACGGTCGATCACTTGAAGCGGGGCAGCCTCGACCTGGACTCAATCAGAACCGTCGTCCTCGACGAGGCTGACGAGATGCTCGACATGGGGTTCGCCGACGAGCTCGAAGCAATTCTCGAAGCAACACCGCGGGACCGGCAGACCGTCTTGTTCTCCGCCACGATGCCGGCCCGGATCAACTCGATCGCCCGCAAGCACCTGACCGATCCGGTGCGGATCGAGATCGCCCGTTCGCAGTCGCAGGCCGGTACGGCTCCGAAGGTGGACCAACGCGCCTACGTCGTCGCGCGCGCACACAAATCGGCTGCCTTGAGCAGGTTGCTCGACATGGAGGCCCCAAACGCGGCGCTGGTCTTTTGCCGTACCCGCGCCGAAGTCGATGGACTCACCGAGACGCTCAACGGCCGCGGCTACCGGGCGGCCTCCCTGCACGGCGGCATGGACCAGAACCAGCGGGACAAGACCATGGGGCGCTTCCAGGCCGAGGGGCTCGAGGTGCTCGTCGCGACCGATGTCGCTGCCCGCGGTCTGGACATCGACCACCTCACCCATGTCTTCAACTACGACGTCCCGTCGGCGCCGGAGTCCTACGTCCACCGAATCGGCCGGGTAGGCCGCGGCGGTCGGACGGGGGTGGCGATCACCTTGGTGGAGCCGCGGGAGCACCGCATGCTCAAGACCATCGAGTCGATGACCAAGCAGCGCATCCCGATCGGAAAGCTGCCCAGCACGGCCGACTTGCTCGCGCAACGTCTGGAGCTGACCCGGCTCTCACTGGTCGAGACCCTGGTGGCCGAGAAGTACGAGCCTTACCGCGTCCTGGTCGAGTCCATGACCGATGACTATGACGTCATGCAGGTGGCCATGGCCGCAGTTCAGCTGGCACACGAGGCGTCGGCCGCGTCCGTGGACAGCACCGACATCCCGGATGCGCCCCTGAAGCAGGGCAAGGAGACAGCTGGTCGGGCCGCCCCTCGGGGTGCCGGCGGGCGGCCCACCCGCACGGCGTCCTCGGCGCGGCCCCCGTCGCCCACCGGTTCTGGCGTACGGCTGCGGATCAGTGCCGGCCGCCGCGCGGGGATCCGCAAGCAGGACCTCGTCGGCGCGATTGCCAACGAGAGCTCGGTGAGTGGACGTCAGATCGGCGCGATCGAGATCGCTGACGGCTTTTCCACGGTCGAGGTTCCCGCTGACAGCGTCGACGAAGTGATCACCGCCTTGCGCCGTACGCGGATCAAGGGAAAGCGGGTCCAGATCAGCCTGGATGCCGGCCCCCCGAAACAATGACCCCGCCCAGACTTCAATGACGCGGCCCGCGCCGACGACCGTGCGGGTCGACGCATGGACGTGGGCGATCCGGCTGTACGCCACGCGCAGCGCAGCCACCGCGGCGTGCAAGGCCGGGCACGTCAAGGTCAACGACGCCTCGGTCAAGCCCTCGCATCATGTGCGGTTCGGCGACACCGTGCGGGCGTACACCCCAGGGGGCGAGCGCCTCGTCGTCGTCACCGGGCTGATCGACAAGCGAACCAGCGCGACGATCGCGGCGCAGCACCATGAGGACCGCACGCCTCCCCCAGCGCCGAAAGAGGCCCGACCTGCGCCCATCCTGCGCGAGCGCGGAACGGGTCGACCCACCAAACGGGATCGGCGTCTCGTCGAACGGCTCCGCGGGCGGAACCAGTGAGAACAGCAGCTAGGCCCGATCTGCCAACTGGCGCATCCGCTCGACAAGGGTGGCCGACGGGGTCACCCGACCGCTGCGATACGTCGAGAGCCGGGTGCGTGAGGTGCCGATCCTTCGAGCGAAGTCGTCCATGCTCAACCCGGATCGAGCGATGAGGTCGCGGACGTTCGTGATGACGGCTGCGCGCTCCCGTTCTTCGGCTTCGCGCCGCGCCCGGACGATGGCACGCTCGAGCAAGGGAGCGACCCCCCAGGGGCGCTCATAACTCAGGAACTCCTCGACCTGCCGGGCGACCTCACCCCAGGGATCGCGGTCAATCTCGGCCGTGATCTGCACCCAGTCCCCGACGGTGCCCCGCTCGATGACGGTCACGATCGCCTCGTAGGGCCACTGGGACAACGGAGCACCCGCGGGCACGTCGACACTGCGGAAAAGAAGGCTCATTCGTCACCTGCTGCGAGCAGGCCGATGACAGCGTCCGCAAGGGCCTGACACTCGTCCACGACGTCGGCCCATCGGTGCCACCGTGGATCGAGAGCCTTGTAGCTGGACAGTTGCTGGGTGACCCGCGCGTCCCGCGGGTTGGGCTCGGACAGTCGCTGGACGACACCCGTCAATACGCCGTCCGGAGCGTCAGACCGGTCCGAATAGTAGGCGTCGATGTCGGCGATGATCGCCGCAGCGGCGGGGCTGCCCAGGCGATCCGCCAACGCAACCACGTCAAGGTAGTCGCGGACCTGGTTGCGTTGGACGACGAGGTACGCCTTCACGCGCAGAGTTTCAGCTTCGGTCGGCACCCGCAAGGAAGCACCGTCAATCTCGACGATCTCGACCTCGAGGGGACGAGTACGTCGCAATTGGCGCAGCCCGGCTTCAATCCCACCCAAGCGACCGAGCAGGGTCAACGGAGGGGAACTCGCTCGCACCGATGTGACCCAGCCTTCGGTGGCTTCCACCGCTTCCAGAATCTCGGCGTACCGGCCTTGCAGGTCGGCCAGCACGTGGTCATGGTCGAAAGACTCGCGGTGCCCCGCGCGAAACGCCGCCGCCGCACCCCCGACGAGGACGGCGTCCGGGACAACCTCCTGCAGCTGAGCGGCCGAACGCAGCACCTCAGCGAGGCCTTTCGACGGGGTCAACGCCATGGGGAGACTGTATCAGTTCTGATACAGTGTTAGCGATTGCAGGCACCTGTCGGGTGTGGTGTTCGAGCCTGCTGCGTTGAAGTGCCCACCAGGCTTCGAGAGCGCAATTGCGGTCGCGGAGATCGACACCGGTGAGCTCCTCGTAGCGGTGCAGGCGGTAGCGCACCGTGTTGTGGTGGACGGACATCCGCTCGGCGGTGGCTTCGGCCCGCATTCCAAGCGTCAGGTAGCAGAGCAATGTCTCGAGAATCTGGCCCTTCGGAGCGCCTCTGGTCACAGGTGTGATGTAGCGACTTGTGAGCTCCTCTGCCACGTCGGTGTCGTCGAGCACCGCTGGAAGCAGACCCAGGCTTGCCAGGTCATGGACCCCAGTCATGTCGAAGGCCGCTGCAGTGACCATCGCCCTCGTCGCTCGACGAAACGACGGTTCAAGCCCGTCGATCCGGGCTGGCGTGCCGATGCCAATCACAGCCCTTGAACGTCCCTTCGGGGGACGGTCGATGAAACCTGCTACGTCACCGTTAACCAAGGCGACCATCCCTTTTGGGCGACTGCTATCGAAGACCAGCCCAAGCAGATGCTCTATCGCCTCCACCGGCATCGCAGGGGTGGGTTGAGCGCGAACCGCGAAGTATCTCTTCTCCGGGTCAAGGCCATAGTGGTTGGCCTGCTTGAGGATCTCGGCCGGTCCAAGCGAGGCAAACAGGACCCCCCGGAGAAAATCGTCGCGACGATGTTGGTCCTCTCGAGCAAGTTCGAGCTCAGCTGAGTGGTGGCCCTGGCTGAAGGCGAGAGTGGCTGCATCTGTGGCGTCCAACAAGTCGCGGGCCAGCTCGAGCAGCACGCTGTCAGATACACCAAACTCGCGCCCCGCGGCGATCATCGCGTCGAGAACCTGCCTGAGTGACAGCCGCCATGCTCGCAGCATCTCTTCTGTGGGTATCCCTTGGCGAGCTCGGGCTCCACCGTAGTCACGGAACTCAGCCAGTTCCAGGTCCGTGAACTCTCGACTCTCACCCAAATGCTGCAGGATCACGCGGACGTTCACACGGATAGCAGGGAGTAGCTCGTCCGGGTCCCGTTGTGCATACAGCGGGATTTCGGCCTTCATGCTCGTCCATATCCGTGCGCTCAGTGCCTCAGACTCGGAGGACAGCCGCGCGACCAGCTGGGCTCTAGCCGTGCGCTCCGACCGTCGCCGGGGGGGTGTCATGCATTGACGATAGGCGTGGTTTAGAAAAAGTCACAAGATCAGGACATCTAAGTTCGGCGCACGCTCCATAGCCCTGGGGGATCGATTGGCGTGAGACTTGGCGAGCCGCTCACGGACCAGACTGCGTGGGCCTTCGAAACGAACAGGCCCGCCCGAGCGCGCCGGACCCAGAGGAGCCAATCGTGGACCGCATCAACGAGCGCGAGCTAGGCGAGATCGCGCGTGCGAACGAGTCAGGGCTCACCCCTGTCGTCTTCGTCCACGGGCTGTACCTGCTTGCCAGCAGTTGGGATCCATGGCGTCAGCTATTCGAGATGAACGGCTACACAACAGTTGCACCCGGCTGGCCTGACGAGCCGTCCACCGTCGACGAAGCACGCAAAGAACCTGAAGTCTTCGCGCACAAGATGGTCGAAAGAGTCACCGATCACTACGTGGAGGTCATGAGCAAGCTCGAGAGGAGACCGGCTGTCGTTGGGCACTCCTTTGGTGGCCTGATCTCCTACCAGATCGCAGGCAAGGGGATGTCCGCCGCCACGGTCGCGATCGACGCAGCACCGTTTCGCGGGGTGCTGCCCCTTCCCTTGGCGGCGCTGAAGGCTAGCGCCCCGGTGCTTCGAAACCCGATGAACCGGCGACGGGCGATCACGCTGACTTTCGACCAATTCAACTACGGCTGGACCAACAACCTGGGCGAGGACGAAGCCCAAG
Source organism: Actinomycetes bacterium (assembly GCA_031430645.1). Taxonomy (GTDB): domain Bacteria; phylum Actinomycetota; class Actinomycetes; order DATJPE01; family DATJPE01; genus JANPBY01. The sequence goes on along the minus strand of JANPBY010000015.1, from coordinate 3,595 downwards.
AACTCTATGACAAGTACCACGTCGCCGCTTCCGGGGTCCCGCTGTTCCAGGCTGCGCTAGCCAACGTCAACCCGTGGACCGAAGTCAAAGCCGACTACAAGAACCCCAAGCGCGGACCACTACTCATCATCTCGGGCGACAACGACACCACTGCCCCAACTGCCATCCAAAAGGCTGCCTTCAAACTTCAGTCCAAGAACGAGTCGGTCACGGAGATCTCACTCCTCCCCGAGCGCGGACACTCGCTGATCATCGATCACGGCTGGGGAGCGGTCGCCGACGTCGCGCTGAAATTTCTCTCCCGCAACCTACCTCCGAGGTAGCCAGACCAGTTCGGCAGACCAGGGGACGACCGTCAACTTCCTGACGCTACCCCTTGTTCACGCACGCTTCCTCACTCTGCCTGAGGACGCTGACTGCGAATTCGGCGTCGCTGTGCCACGGCCTCAGGTCCCATGTGGCGAATCGGTGCTCCAAGTTGAATCCCGCAGCTCGAAGGTCGAGGTCAAAGTCAGGCAAGGCGTAGCCGCGATCGGTTCCGAAGCCCACGACAGCGAATCCGTCGGCAACCAGGTGCTCCGCGATCCCGCTCAGCACGTCGCGCTCGGTCCCCGCTGCAACGAAGGCCAAGACGTTGCCCGCCATCACCACGGCATCGAAAGGCTCAGGCACCCCGTGAGCCGCAAGATCGAGCTGGGCCAGGTCGGCAACCACCCAGAGGGGCCCCGCATGGTCTTCGCCGGCCGCCGCGATCAGTTCGGGGTCAGCGTCAACGCCCACGACCTGATGCCCTCGAGCGTGAAGCACCGCCCCCACCCGGCCCGGCCCGCACCCTGCGTCAAGAATTCGTGAGCCAGGCGCGACCATGGCGTCCACAAGCCGCGCCTCGCCGCCCAGGTCGACACCCTCGGCCGCCATGGCGCGAAAACGCTCGATGTACCAGAGGGAGTGACCCTCGTCGGTTTCAGTCACCCATCGAGTCGGGACGCCCATGCTTTCCACGGTAGCCGACCCCTGCCGCCCACGAGGCGGGGCGCTCGCCGACTCCTTAGGATGGCCGATATGACAGCGGGCGTCGATCCCCCGCCCGCGCGCCTCGGCTCGCCGGAGGACAACGAGCTGCGGCGGCGGATCATCGACGTCGCCGCTGAGTTGTTCGAAAAGAACGGCTATGGGGGTACCCGGCTACGGATGGTGGCCACGGAGGCTGGCGTCCCCCCTCGTACCGTTAAGCGGCTGTCCGGCAGTCGTGCGCAGCTCTTCGCCGAGGTGATCGCTGCCAAGGTCACCTCGGAAGCGGCCGACCGGGTCGCTGCAGCAGCCGCGGATCCGGGGGACACGCCACCCCTCGCCGTGCTGATCGAGGCGGCCGGGCAGATCTTCGCCTATCCCGAACGCAGCTGGAACGCGATCGAGCTGGAGGCCCTCACCCGCGCGCAACACGACGACGACGCCCGCAGACTTGAGGCGGCGCGGGTGGGCAAGCGTTGGGCGAATATGAAGGCGGTCACCGAGCAGATTCGAAGGGCAGGAGGTCTCGACGCCGACATCGACGACCGTGCCTTGGTCCACTTCGCGCTGGCGCTGTCCGTCGGCCTGGCCATGGTCTCTCCCGTGGTGGAGGATCAACCAAGCCAAGAGAAGTGGAATGCCTTGCTGGCGCGGCTCGGTGCAGCCTTTGCTCCGGCGGAGTTGCTCCTGGCGGCCGAGCACGAGGCCCGCAGTCCGTGGCGGTTGCGCATCGACATCCCTGACCGTCCGGGTGGTCTTGCCCTCCTCGTCCGGGCCTTGAGCACGCTGCACGCGAGCGTCGTGGCTACCGCCGTCCTCGCGACTGGAGACGGAAGACGCACGATCGACCTGGCAGTGACGGTTCCCGAACGGGTCGGCGCCGACGTGATCCTGGCGGCGGCCATGGCCGCGGGCAGCAACGGCCGCATCACGCAAGGATCAGTTCTCGATGGCCTGGATCTGCCCACCCGAGTGCTCGACAGCGCCACGGAACTGGTCACGAATCCTGGATCCGCACCGCTCGCCGCGGCCACCCTTGTGGAGGCGGACAACTTCGAGGTCACCGACGCGGTCGAGGGCGAAGACGATGACTCCGACGTCCTGCGGTTGCAGTGGACCGCAGACCGGCACGTGGTGCTGCACCGGGACTGGGCCCCTTTCGCCCATGCGGAGAAGTCTCGGGCCTCGGCGTTGCTCCGCCTGGCCGCGGCGATTGCCAACATGACCGGCGACGCTGAGGCCCTCGGCTGGGTGGAGCCGATGCGAGGGGGCGGCACGGTCTGGATCCGACTCGGCCGGCCGGAGGACGCCGACTCTGTCGCGGCCATGCACGATCGCTGCTCCGAGCTGAGCCTGCACCGGCGCTACCTCACCGGGGTCGGCGAGTGGCGCGAGGTCAACCTGCGTCGCTTGTCCGGCGGGCACCGTGGCGCCACCCTGGTGGTGATGAGCGAAGGGGGAGCCATCGTCGGCCTGGGCAACCTGTTCCCGGACGCAGCGGCCCACGGCCACACGGGAGAGATCGCGCTCATCGTCGAAGATGCCTACCAGGGACGCGGCGTCGGGACCCGCCTGCTCCGCCACCTCCTCGAGCTGGCAGAACGACTCGGCTTCCACGAACTGGTAGCAACCGTGTTGGCCGAGAACGCCGGCATGCTGAGGATGCTTGACGCCACCGGGCTGGCGTGGGCTAGCCAGCGGGAAGGCGGAGTGCTCGTCATGCGCGCGCCGCTGCCGGTCGTAACGCCCGCATCGGTGGCTGGAGCCAGCTCCTCCGGTGACGGGCCTCGTGGCGTTGAGATCAGGGGCTGACCACCATGATCGCCACGGCCGCCGACTGGAACCGGGCGCGGCGCCTGGCGCACGCCAGCGGGAGACTTCTCGCGGTGCAGTCAGTCGCCCTCGGCGCCGCCGATCGTCGGGTGCTTGCTGAGAACATCGTTGCCCTGACACCGTTGCCCGCGCGTGACGCCTCGGCCATGGACGGGTGGGCGGTCTCGGGACCGGGGCCTTGGTCGATCGTCGGAGACGTACGCGCCGGCGCTGACCCCGCGGTGGCGCTCCGGTCGGGACAGTCGGTGACGATCGCGACCGGTGCCGCCCTGCCGCCCGGGGCGACCGGCATCGTTCGACGAGAGCACGGAACGACGACCGATTCCGGTGTACTCGAGAGCCAGGCGTCCTCCGCCTCCGACATCAGGCGCGCTGGTGAAGAGACCCCGGTGGGCACGCTCCTCGTCGAAGCAGGCACCCGCCTGTCGCCGGGGCACCTGGGCCTGGCCGCGGCCGCTGGGCACGACGTCGCGGCAGTCGTGCAGCGACCCACGGCCCGCTACCTCGTTCTCGGTGACGAGCTGTTGCACACCGGCACCGCACGAGAGGGCAAGGTGCGCGACAGCCTCGGGCCGCAGGTCCCGGCCTGGCTGGAACGCATGGGCGTCGACGTCGTCGAGGTCGCGTGGGTGGCTGACACCTTGGAAGCTCACATCGACGCCCTCGCCGCCAGCGCCGGTGTCGACCTCGTGGTGACATCAGGGGGCACGGCACGCGGCCCTGTGGACTTCCTCCATGAGGGCCTCGCTCG
>JANPBY010000014.1:0-3201 GCA_031430645.1 Actinomycetes bacterium | reverse complement strand
GTGTACGCGACTCGCCGCGTGTCGCGTACACAACGTCACACTCAGCGGGGGGTTTCTTGGGTGCCGAGCCACCTCAGGCTGAGGCGAGGTGGAGGCGAGCACGCAAAGCCGCGTGCTGCGCCTTGTGTAACCGGCGCTGAGCACGCCGATGTGCACGGAGCCGACGCACGAGTCGCTCGTGCTCGGCCTGCTCGAACCGTTGATGCTGGGCCAGAGCTAGGTGATGTGGTTGAAGCTGGTGCATGGCCGTTCTCCTGATCTGTGAGTCGCGGGTCGGACGGATGTCCGTTGGCCTGGCACCCCTGATCGGGGCACCGAGAGCAAGGCCTGGGCCGGTGCTCATGCGGCGTCCGCCGTGGCGGAGTCCGCACAAGCAGCAACCTCGGACTTGCGGGGGCGGCCGCGTGGGCGCTTGCGCGCCACGATGACGCCCTGGATGAAGAGCTCACCTCCCCAGACGCCCCATGGCTCCCGACGCTCAACGGCACCGGAAAGACACGCAGCACGCAGGGGGCAGGCGGAACACAGGGACTTCGCGTACTCGACGTCCTCGGGTGACTCGGCGAAGAAGAGCTCCGGGTCGAAGGACCGGCACGGAAGCAGCGAACCGATCGGCTCAGAACCAGCTGACACCTGGTCAGGCAGCTCATGGATGGCGAGCGCGATCATCGGTTACACCTCCAGATTGACCTCAGGGATGGACGGGGGCAAAGAGAAAGGCCGCGGATCCCTTGTGGGGTTCCGCGGCCTGGAGGCTGCCGGTCTTTGGGGTGCTAGACCGGAGGACTCCAGGCGCGAGACGTGTCAGCGTCGGTCTTGGGGCAGACATCGCCCGCAAAGCCGAACGTCGGCTCGATCACGAGCGCCCGAGTGCGGGCGTGCGTGAAGGCAACCGCTGTGCTGGCCTTCAGAAATGTGTTGGTCTTCACCGCAGGTCACCTCCTCGCTTCGTTGCTGCTTCCGGGGCCGGGGCGCTGATCACCACGACTCTCGGACTCCGCAGGGTAGGGAACACCTCCCGGCGGGCGCAAACTATTTTTCGGCGTTTCCCTCGAAAGACTGAAACCGTTATCCGGCCGTGTCCTGATCAGGCGGGCTTGGAGTGGTCGCGAGTACGTCAGCAACGCCGGCCCCGCCGACCAGAGCGAGCACCGCATCGGAATAACGCTCGAGCTTGGCAGCGCCCACGCCGCTGATCTGGGAGAGCTCGCCACGCGAGGACGGGCGGCGCACGGCGATCGCCTCGAGGGTCGCGTCGGTGAACACAACGAAGGCTGGGACGGAGTCCGCGCGGGACCTCGCCAGTCGCCACGCCTTGAGCACGTCGTAGAACGCCTCGTCGTAGTCAGGCGGGCAATCGTTGCAGCGACCACGCTTGCGTTGAGCAGACGTCGCCAAGAGTCGGCCGCACGTCTGACAGTTCTGCTCGATCCGGCCACGACCGCGACCCTTGGCCACGCGCTCGCCGGGAGTACGTCGCCCGCCCGCAACGCCAGCGGCCTCACCCGGTCGCAGCCCGTCGAGGAAGCGTGAGGGCACCCTGTTTCGCGAACCGCCCGGGTTGCGCGCCCACGACCAGGACAGTCCCAGGTGTTCGCGGGCCCGGGTGACTCCGACGTAGAGCAGACGACGTTCCTCCTCAACCGCCTCGGGCGTCTGCGCGTGGACGATGGGGACTATCCCGTCTACGAGCCCGACCAGGAACACCGCATCCCACTCCAGCCCCTTGGCCGCATGCAGGGAGGCGAGGGTCACCCCCTCGACGGTCGGCGCGTGCTGGGCGGTCGCCCGTTCATCGAGTTCGGCCACCAGACCCGGCAATATGGCATCGGTTCGGGCGGATGCGAAGTCCTCCGCGAGCCGTACGAGCGCCGCGAGGCTCTCCCATCGTTCACGGGCCGCACCCCCGGTCGGCGGAACCACGGGGTCCCACCCGGTGGCCGCCAGTACGTCACCGACCTCGACGGCCAACCCGGCCCCGGATGCCTCGGAGGCGCGGGCGGCTCCACGCAGCAGGAGCACCGCCTGCTTGACCTCAGGGCGTTCGAAGAACCGCTCGCCTCCGCGCAACACATAGGGGATACCGAGGGCGGTAAGAGCGTCCTCATAGGCCTCGGACTGGGCGTTGATCCGGTAAAGCACGGCGATCTCAGACGCCGCGATGCCGGTGCCGAGAAGGCTGCGAACTGCGTCCGCGACCCCAGCGGCCTCGGCTGGTTCGTCGGCGTAGCCCACGAACTCCGGGGCCGGACCGGCCGGGCGTTGGGCGATCAACTCCAGGCGAGCTGCCGCCGAGGGACCGTGCGCCTTTTCAAGCAGCCCATTGGCCAGGGCCACGACCTGCGGCGTGGAGCGGTAGTCGCGAACTAGGCGCACGACCTCGGCCCCCGGCCAGCGGCCCGCGAAATCGAGGAGGTAGGAGGACGAGGCACCGGTGAAGGAGTAGATCGTCTGGCTGGCGTCGCCGACCACGCACAAGGCGTCGCGGTCGCCCAGCCAAAGCTCGAGCAGTCGTTGCTGGAGCGGGTTGACATCTTGGTACTCATCAACGACGAAGTGCCGGTAGGCACCGCGCACTTGTTCGGCGACGTCGCGTCGGTCCTCCAGCGCAGCCACGGTCAGCAGCAGGATGTCCTCGAAGTCGATGAACCCCTGTGCACGCTTGGCCTCCTCATAGCCCGCGAAGACCCGCCCCATCATCGCCAGATCCAGATCAGCGGGAGGCGTACGGCCGGCACGCTGAGCCGCGGCGGCATAGCCCTCAGGAGCCGTACGCGTCACCTTGGCCCATTCGACTTCTGCGGCCAGATCACGCAGGCCGGTCGGTCCCGGGGCCAGCCGGAGGCGGGCGGCAGCCTCCCTGAGGATCGGCACCTTGCGGTCAGTGATCCGAGGGACCTCGCCCCCGACAACCCGCGGCCAGAAGTACCGCAACTGACGTAGGGCCGCGGCGTGGAAGGTCCGGGCCTGAACCCCACCGACCCCGAGCTCGCGGAGGCGACCGCGCATCTCCCCGGCCGCTCGCGCGGTGAAGGTGACCGCCAGAACGGTCTGCGGCGTGAACACCCCGGCGTGCACGCCATAGGCGATTCGATGAGTGATGGCCCGGGTCTTGCCGGTGCCCGCTCCGGCCAGGACGCAGACCGGCCCGGTTAGCGCCTGGGCCACCGCTCGCTGCTCGGGATCGAGGGCCGCCAGGAC
>JANPBY010000013.1:0-1602 GCA_031430645.1 Actinomycetes bacterium | reverse complement strand
GTCCGGTCGAGGTCGAACTGGCAACGGTGTGCACCGACGAGACCGCCCGGGTGCCTCGCCACCCGATCAGCGTGACATTTCCTTCGCTCCGCCCGTTCCGCCTCGGGACCTTGTTGGGTGTCTGTGGATCCTCTACTGCGGACGCCGACGAGATGCGTCGGGGATCGACGCTAGCGGTGGAGGAGATCAACCTGCGCGGAGGAGTAGCGGGGCGCTCGATCGAGCACGTGATCAGTCGGGTCGACATCTTCGACCCGACTGACGTCGAACGAGGGACACGTGAGCTCATCGAGCAGGATGTCGACAGCATCACCACGAGCTACGTGAGCGCCCAAAATCCATTTGTGCTCGATCTGGTGTCCGACCACCAAATTCCGTTCTTGCACACGGCGACCTGGGAGGACCAGGTAAGGCAAGTCCAGGCGAACCCAGGCCGATACGGCATGGTCTTCCAGACCTGCCCGTCCGAGACGCACTACGGGCAGGGCCTCCTCCGTCTGCTTGCAGATTTGGAACACCATGGTGATTGGCATCCCCGAGACCGCAGCATCCTTGCGGTCGAACTCGACACCAACGGCTCACACACCACCACTGACGCGTTTTTGGCCGAGGCTAACCGGATGCATTGGACCGTCAGCGATGTGGTGCAAGTCCCCATCGGCGAGGTCGACTGGTCAGAGGTCCTCACCAGGATCGAGAAGACCCAGCCAGACGTGATCATGGTCAACCACTTTGTGCCGGACGTTCTCGTCTCGCTGCAACGAGTCATCGCCCAGGCGCGTGTTCAGGCGCTCACCTATTACGTCTACGGGGCATCAATGCCGCACTTCCGCGATGCGCTAGGGAGCGATGCCGAGGGTGTTATCTGGTCCACAGTGACCGGGCTGTACGAAGATCCACTCGGGCGCGACTTCCGTGCCCGGTACCGCCAGCGGTTCGGCACCGACGCCGGGTGGTCTCAGGCGAGCGCCTCGTACGATCAGGTGCAAATCCTCGCGGGGGCGTGGTCGGCGACGGCTACCAGAGACCGCCGGGAGGTGGCTGCGTACTTACGCAGGAGCGCCCATCGTGGCCTCAACGGCGTCTACTTCATGGGCGGCGAGGGCCAGTCTGCCCTCAGCTATCCGGACGTGACGCCGGATGCCTCGATCGGCCAAGCTCAACTTGTCTTTCAGATCCAGCAAGGAGAACCACGGATCCTTAGCCCATTCCCAAACGGCACAGTCGAGGCATTCCGCAGGCCAGGCTGGTTCGACGCCCTGACGGGCTAGCAGAGCAGCCTGTCTGTCGACCCGCCGCTGCAGCTCCGCTACGTGCATCTCACGCCAGTCGGCGTCCGTTCCGGCGTCTACGAGAGTTGGCTTCGGATTTGCGGCCGGATCCACCCGACTTCCGGGGCTAAGTCTCGTATCGCCCCCAGGTCTTCCGCTTGTCGCGCACGAAGACGATCAGGTCTTGCCGCTTGATCTCGAAAAGCCCGGACGCCTCGATCAGGTCGCGAAGTCTTTGCCCTCAACGCTGTCGGCGCGTAAGACGCGGCGCAGCCATGCTCCCTGCGTCCGTACGAGAGTTGGCCCCGGAATTGTGGCGAGAGGCACCCGA
>JANPBY010000012.1:0-6705 GCA_031430645.1 Actinomycetes bacterium | reverse complement strand
GGCTGCGAGGCCCGTCGACGGTTGTCATGCCGTGGACCGTTTGATGGGGGAGTCCTGTGACCACGTTCACAAGCCGCTTGTTGTCCGTCGTTGGCGCCTCGGCACTTGCCGGAGGCCTCGTCGCTGTCCCGCTGGCGCAGCCGGCCGCGGCGCAGACCGTTGCTCAGGCGACGATCGTGAGCGCCAACCCCGAGAACTTCACGCCGAACATCCTCGACGGCAAGGTCAACGCCATCGCTCAGATGGGCACGACGATCGTTCTCGGCGGAAGCTTCACCCGGGTCCAGGCCAGCTCCGGAGGACCCATCCTGACCCGCTCCAACATCGTGGCCTTTAGTGCCACGAACGGAGCGATCTCGTCCTTCGCGCCAACGATCTCGGGTGAGGTGTACGACCTCGAGCCGTCAACAGATGGCGTGTCGGTGTATGTCGTCGGGTCCTTCACACAGGCGGCTGGCTCGGCTTCGAGCCGAGTGGCGCGGATCAACATCACGACCGGAGTCAAGGTCGCCGGCTTCAACGTGCCCACCATCAATGGCACCGTCAAGAACGTCGACCTGGTCGGTTCTCGCCTCCTGATCGGCGGCAGCTTCAGCACGGTCGGCGGAGTCAACCGCACCCGGCTCGCGTCCCTCGACCCCACGAACGGTGCCCTGACCAGCTTCCTCAATCTGTCGGTCACCGGTGCCAACGCGGCTGGCGGCACCCAGGTGCTGAAGATGGCTGTGGCACCCAACGGCTCCCGCTTGGTCGTTATCGGCAACTTCACGAGCGTCGCTGGCCATGAGCGTCTGCAGATCGCGATGATCGACCTCACCGGCGATACGGCCACGTTGGCCCCATGGGCCACCGGCTTCTACACCAACAGTTGCAACCCGGTGTTCAACACCTACATGCGGGACCTCGACTTCTCGCCGGACAGTTCCTACTTCGTGGTGAGCACGACCGGTGCGTATGGCGGCGACCAGTCACCCTGCGACGTCATCGCCCGCTGGGAGACCTCGGCCGGCCCCGGCCAGGTCGCGACGTGGTTGGACCACACGGGCGGTGACACGTCGTACGCGGTCGCGATCACCGGTGCTGCGGTCTACGTCGGCGGACACATGCGCTGGATGAACAACCCGTATGCCGGTGACGAGGCCGGCCCCGGCGCAGTGCCCCGCGAGGGCATCGCCGCGCTCGACCCACAGACCGGCCTTCCCTTGTCGTGGAACCCGGGTCGCTCGCGAGGTGTCGGCGTCTTCGACATGCTCGCGACCTCGACCGGCCTCTGGGTCGGCAGCGACACCGACCTGATCGGTGGCGAGACCCGCCGCAAGATCGCCTTCTTCCCGCTCGCCGGGGGGACGACGCTGCCCGTGCAGAAGCTCGGCGCGACGCCGAACGACGTCTACCTTCTCGGCCGGGCCGGGAGCTCCGCCGACCCCAACGTGCTCTACCGGGTCAACGCCGGCGGTCCCGCACTGCAGTCGGCCGACGACGGTCCGGACTGGGCCGCAGACGTTGACTTCGACTCGCCTTATCGCATCAGCGGGAGCAATACGGCCGACTGGGGCTCGACGGGCGCTGTCAACGCCTCGGTTCCGAACTCGAATGGTGACCGTGCCCCGGCCGCACTGTTCGCCACCGAGCGTTGGGATCCAGCGGACGACCCGGAGATGAACTGGGTGTTCGCCGTTCCCAACGGCGAGGCAGTCACGGTCCGGCTCTATCTGAGCAACCGGTGTGGTTGCACCAGTGGCGTGGGCGACCGGGTCTTCGACGTCGACGTCGAGGGCACGACCGTGCTCGAAGACTGGGACCTCGTGGCTCGATACGGCGACCAGGTGGGCGCGATGGAGGACTTCGACGTCGTCAGCGACGGCACCATCAACATCGACTTCGGGCACGTTGCGGAAAACTCGCTCGTCAACGGCATCGAGATCATCCGGCAGGGCACCGGCGGGGGTGGCGGAGGCGGCCTCACTGCGGCTGACGATATCCAGCGTCGTTACACCGACGGGACCACGGTTGGCCCCAACGTGGTGATGACCCCGACCGCCTCCTGGAGCCTCAACCGGGGCGCCTTCCTGGTGGACAACACCCTCTACACCGGCGCGGCTGACGGAACGTTCGCTCGGCGTACGGTCACAGGAACAGTCAGCGGCGTCACCTTTGGTGCGCTCACGACGATCCCGATGTATGGCAGCACGTTCGCGGGCGAGATTCCTAACCTCACGGGCATCGTCTACTCGCAAGGCCGGATCTACTACACGCTGTACGGACGGGGCGAACTGTTCTGGCGCTGGTTCAGCCCCCAGTCCCACGTCGTCGGCGCGGTGCCTTACCTGGTGGACGGAAACATCGGTGACCTGGCTCCGGACCGCGTTCAGGGCATGTTCTTGTCCGGTACGTCGCTCTACGCCGCTGACCGGGTCACAGGCGACCTGGTGCGGGTCTCCCTGTCCGGCACCACGGTGACCGGATCGGCCACCACGGTCGACACCACGAATGACTGGCAGGCCCGAGGGATGTTCCTCTGGAACGGCCTACCCGCCGGTGCCAGCAACATCAACCCGACTGCTAACGCAAGCGGCGACTGCCCAGCCGGAGGCGGGCTCACCTGCACCTTCGATGGCAGCTTGAGCACCGACAGTGATGGATCCATCGCGTCTTACGCTTGGACGTTCAGCGGAGGTGGCACAGCCACGGGCGCCACGCCTTCACACACGTACGCCTTGGCCGGGCCGCAGACCGCGACCCTCACCGTCACGGACAACCTGGGTGGCACGAATTCAACAACGGTAAACGTCACCGTGGTGGCGCCCCCCACGGTGCCGCCGGTCGCGTCCTTCACCCAGACCTGTGTCGCTCTCAGTTGCACCTTTGATGCCTCGGCGAGCAACGATCCGGATGGTGGCCCAGTCACCTATGCCTGGGTGTTCCGTCCCGGACAAAACGGGACTGGAGTTGCACCGAGTCACACCTTCCCAGCGGCTGACTCATACGACGTGTTGCTCACGGTTACGGACGACGAGAGCGTGTCCACGTCAGTGACAAAGTCGGTGACTGTCACCGCACCGGTTGGTTCAACCGTGGCGTTCCGGTCATCCGCGACTGCCAACACGAACGCAATGTCGACCACCATCCCGAGCCCGGGGGGGACGGTGTCAGGAGACGTTCTGCTGATGTTCGTCACGAGCAACACCGGCGCAGCGCCGAACAGCCCCCCGGGGGGCTGGACCTTTGTGGGTGAGCGGCTGTCGAGCACCGACCTGCGCACGGTGCTGTACCAGCGGGTGTCACCAGGTGCGGGTTCTCTTGGGAGCGTCACTTTTGGGGGGATCACCAAGACCAACCTCACGGTGCTGGCCTACAGCGGAGCCGACGCCGTACCCGCGGTCTTCGGCTCACTGGCCAAGACCACGGCGTCGACGAGCTATGTCACCCCGGGGGCCAGCGTCACCACCGCTGGTTCGTTTGTGGTGTCGTTCTGGTCGATGAAGAGCTCGACGGTGCCGCTCTGGACGGAGCCGGCTGGGACGCAGATCAGGGCGAACAGCGCCGGCACCGGCGGTGGCCTGGTCGTGGGCCTCGCGGTCGACGGTGGCGCGAGTGCGGTGGGGCCGAGCGCCGGCCTGACAGCCACCTCCCAGGTCAGCTCGGCGAAGGCCACCGGGTGGACGGTCGTGCTGCGTCCAGCTCCCTAGCGGGCGGGGCAGTCGTCGCCTTCCGTGATGTGCTGGTAACGATCCGTGACTGCGGGCTCAGTCAAACGGTCGGAGTTGGGGCTGAATCGGGTGGGCGGCCGGTCCGGGGGTTCCGCCTGACCCGGAGAAGGGTGAGAATCAAAGACTCACGAGGGGGCCAGGTGGCCGGCCGGTCGTGTTCGGGACGAACGAGGGACAACGCACAATGTCGACGACGCTGATGGTTTCCGTTCCCAACCGTCGGCGCGGGCGGCGTACATTCGCGGCGGTCGCCGCCTCAGCAAGCGTTTTGGCGTCGGTGGCCCTGGCCGCGCCCGTGCAAGCTCAGGGAGACGGGACGGCCGTACACACGACCGTCGTCAGTGACAATCCGGCCGACTACACGCCGAACGTGAAGGACGGCGTCGTTCAGTCAGTCGTGCAGGTCGGCAATCTCATCGTCATCGGTGGCTCGTTCTCCTCGATCATGCGTGGCACAACTACCTTCACCCGCACGAGCCTCGCGGCGTTTGACGCCACGACAGGCGTCGTGTCCACCACTTTCGCTCCGACGCTGGACGGCGAGGTCACCTCACTCGAGGTGGGCGCCGACGGCACCTCGATCTATGCGGGCGGCGCCTTCAACACGGTGAACGGGGTCACCTACCGCAAGCTCGTTCGCCTGTCGGTAACGAACGGGTCCGTGGTGACCGCTTTCAAGAACGCGGCCTTCGACGGCGCAGTCAACGACGTGCGGCGGGTCGGCACCACCCTGTGGGTCGCCGGCAAATTTGCCAAGGTGGGATCAACCACCCGCCCGGCGCTTGTCACCCTCGATGCGACGACCGCAGCGGTGACCACCAAGAGCACCGCAGTCTTCGCCGGTCTGCACAACGGGGGAACGCTGTCCATTCGCGAGATGGCTCTCACCCCAGCCGGGGACAGGCTCCTCGCGGTCGGGAACTTCACGACGGTGGACGGTCTGGTCCGAGATCAGGCGGTCCTGTTGGACATCGGTGGAGCGACCGCCGTGGTGTCTGGGTGGCAGACGAACTTCTTTGCGTTCACCTGCAACCTGGTATTCGACACCTACCTGCGAGACGTCGCGATCTCGCCGGACGGCACGTACGCCGTGTTTGTAACCACAGGTTCCTACCGGGCCAACACTTCCTGCGACACAGTCGCCCGGCTGGAGATCTCTGGAAGCTCACCCGACGTCAAGCCGACCTGGGTCAACATGACTGGCGGAGACACAACGACGGCCGTGACCATCGTCGGATCCGTGGTCTACATCGGCGGGCACTTCCGCTGGCTCAACAACCCCAACGCAGCGGACAAGACCGGTCAGGGGGCTGTCGCCCGTACCGGCCTTGCAGCACTCAACCCGGTCAATGGACTTCCTTACGCCTGGAACCCAACGCGTGAGCGCGGATATGGCGTCTATGACTTCCTCGCTACGCCACAAGGCCTCTGGGTGGCTTCCGACACCAGCACCCTCGGTGGTGAGTTCCGCGAGCGGATCGGGTTCTTCCCCCTGGCCGGGGGCGCCACTTTGCCGACCAACACGGTGGGGTCGGTTCCTGGTGATGTCCTGGCCGTCGGGCCGGGCAACAATCCCGCGAACAGCGTGAGCCTCACCGACGTGAGCGCTTCGGTCCAACCCGGAACAACGTCCACCATGACCGGGGCGGACTCCTGGGGCCAAGCCCGCGGGGCCATGCTGGTCGACTCCACACTCTTCACCGCCTGGGACAACGGCCGGATCTATGCGAGCGCTGTGTCCGGGACCTCGATTGCTGCCAAGACCGAGACAAACCTCAATGCGGGGCCGTTCTGCACGAACCTGACCAGTGGGTGCAACGCGAACCCGATCCTGGATCCGCCGTCGGCCAACCGCAGCTTCAACCTCGATGCGCCCACGATCACGGGCATGTTCTACGACGCATCAAGGATGTATTACACGATCTCCGGTGGCTCCCAGCTCTACTTCAGGTACTTCAACCCGCAGAGCGGTCTAGTCGGGGCAACCCGATACCAGGCATCGGGTGGCGTCGCGACGCTGAACCCGAGTCGGGTCCGCGGCATGTTCCTCGCGGGCGGTCTGCTGTACTTCGCTGACTCGACGACAGGCAACCTGTCCTCCATCGGGTTCTCCGGCGGGGTCGTCGGCTCAACCCTCGCTACGGTCAACGCCACTCGTGACTGGCGTGCGCGTGGTCTCGCGCTTCGCGCACAGCCCGCCGGCAACCAGCCGCCCATGGCTGCGATCACGAACAGCTGCACGTTCCTGGCGTGCTCGTTCAGCGGCTCGGGCAGCAGCGACAGCGACGGCAGCATCGCGTCCTACGCCTGGACCTTCGGCGACGGGGCCACGGGAACGGGCGTGAGTGCCAACCGCACCTACGCCGCAGCCGGCACCTACAGCGTCGGGCTCACGGTCACCGACAACAACGGGGTGACGGCTTCGACGACCACCGAGGTGACTGTTGCTTCGACTCCGACCTCCTCGGTGGCCTTCCGGGCGAGCACGACAGCGTCGGCGTCTGGAGGTGGCGCCATCGTCACGACTCCGGGCACGGTTCAGGTCGGCGACCTCCTGCTGCTGTTCGTCACGGCAAACGGCTCCACGACCTTTACTCCGCCGGCGGGTTGGACTCTCGTTCGGGAGGAGTTCGATGGGACGCCCGACATGGTGACGCGGGTCTACAGCCACACGGCGATCGCCGGGGACGCCAACAAGTTGGTGACGGTGGCCATCGCGACCACCCAGAAGTCCGCCACGACCATGGTGGCCTACTCGGGTGTCTCGAGTGCAACTCCCGTATCAGCGTCTTCCCCGGAGGCTGGGACCACGGCTGCGCATGCAGCCCCCCCAGTCGCCGTGGCGACCGCCGGGTCGTGGGTCGTCCACTACTGGGCCGACAAGACGGCCGGGACAGTGTCCTGGACCTTGCCGGGCAGCGTCCTTAAGCGGACCGAAGTCCTCGGCTCAGGTTCTGGTCAGGTGGGCGGAGTCACGGCTGACTCCAACGGCCCG
>JANPBY010000011.1:0-3082 GCA_031430645.1 Actinomycetes bacterium | reverse complement strand
CTTCCTCGTCGCAGTAAGCGATGTAGGACCGCACCGCCTCAACCGCTTGCTTCTTGGTCAGCCGGGCGTAGGTGAGCCTGGGCTGTGAGCCGGGCACATACCCAACGCGAGCCACGGTCTGCCGCCACGGGCCGAGATGGCGACGCAGCGTGGTCACTGTCGGTGCCCCGTTGGCCTTGGCCCAAGCTCCGTAGGTGCTCATGGAGAGTTGGTCGCCGGCGACCAGCTCGAGGTCTAGGCCACATCGTCGAACGTGGCCGAGCAGGGCATCACGGTCCGGTTCGGGCGGCGTGCGCCGGACTCTGGGCTTGGGACCATACAGCGGCCCCCCGAGGGCTCTGCGGGCGCTCCTGTGGGCTTCCTGGGAGTCTCCAACCGGTGTTCCCGCCTTGGCCAGCACATAGCGCAGCCGGTTGGCAGAGACACCCTCGTCCTTGGCGATGTCCGCGATCCGCTCGCCGGCCTGATAGCGGGTGAGGACAGCAGCTCTGGTGGCCTCATCCCAGCGGATGTGTCTGGGACCGGGGCGAGGGTTCACCTGCACCCCGGCGGATCTGAGACGACGCTGGACCGTATGCACGCCGTAGCCGGAGCTGAGGGAGATCGAAGTCATGGTCTCGCCCAGGCGGTAGCGGTCCACCCACGCCGCGGTCTCGTCAAGATCTTCGCGCCGAGTTCCGGGTAAACGGGCAGGAACGCCCTCCTGACGAAGAGCCTGGCGGACCAACCTCGGGTAGATGCCGAACTGCTCAGATACCTGCCGCTGGGTCGCGCCGGCCGCATAGGCGTCGGCGACTTGGCGGGCGAGATCGGGGTCCACTTCGGACATGATGGCCGTCTTGACGCGGGCTGTCCGTGAGATGCCAGCAGTCAAGATCGCTTAGTCCGCAGAAAGTCCGCGAGACGTCCACATCTGTTCAACAGTGACCATCACCGTCCAACGGTATCTGTGCAGGTCAGGGGCTTGCTTGCCAGCATCCTCGCAGGTCACGGAATCGCCTAGATAGGACTTCTAATCCGCCGGTCGGCTACGTGCGGCGCGGCTTATAGGCCGTGCCTGCCGGTCTTGTCGACGCAGACTGCGAGACTCGGAGGAGTCGTTCAGTTGTGCTCAACATTTAGGGAGGTCCCATGACGAAGTACACCGTGACGCAGGTTTCTGTGACGCAGCTGCTGGCTGCCGTACACGCAGACAGAATTGCGATCCCTGAGCTTCAGTGGCCGTTCGTCCCAGCAGCTTGGTCTTGTCCCGGCCGTCGATGACGAGCTGCTCCCGGATGGGAGAGAAGAGCCCGCCGGAGCGCCGTACCTCGACCTTCTGGTCGGCGTAGTGCTTGACGTCGACGACGTACACCCCGGCTGGACCGATGGAGATGAGGTCGATGTCACCGTCTCGGCGGCCACGGCCGAGCTTGCGGTTGCAGAGGAGGTGTACGTCGGGTCCGCAGAGCTCGGCGATCTTCGCGGTTGCGCGACGCTCGCCGTCGGCTCCGACCTTGAAGGCGCGCGTGCTCGGCGGCTCGTCGGTGAGGGCCAGGATGATTTTACCGAGGCGCGGGTGCTCCGAGCGGATCCGGTCTTCGCGCTTGGCGGAGCGGCGCTCGTACTCGCGTTGCAGCGAGGCACCGGCCGCCCCGGTGGACGAGATCGGCGTGGTGTGCAGTGGGGGAGCGGGGGGCTCGGCCACCGGTTGTGGGGCTGCTGACGCTGGACCGGCCAGGCAGGCACAGCAGACCACGCGCCGCCCGGTGGTGTCCCATCCGGCGTGGACCCCTGCGGCGACCGGGGTTCCGCAGCTGCACGTGCCGGCATACCTGAGCTTCATCAGCTTGATCGTCGGCTTCGCGGAGCCGACTCGTTCGGGATCGAGCCTCACGCCACGTCTTCGACCGATGTGAGGGCGATCTTCAACGGATCCCGGTCCGCTATGAAGCCGAAGGAGTCAATCGCCCCTTGCTCACCGTGATCGACGGTCGGGAGAAGAGTTCCGGACAGTCCTCGTAGCCAGGGACTATGACGAGATTCGAGCGTTGGGCGCCGAATACCGCGCACGGAACCCTCGATCGATCTGCTGACCGACGCTAGGTATTTGACCGGGGTCTCGTGGCGTTGCGCATCGCCACCAGATCCTTTGCGAGGGTTGCTGTGTTTCGGGGACCATCGCCGGTCAGTGGGGCAGTGATGACCCGACGCTCGGCAGCGGGCAGCGGCTCGAGGGTGATGCGAAGGCCGAGGGCGCCGGCGACCTCCGCGAGTGTTCCCAGAGTGGGGTTTGCCTGTCCGGAGGAGAACAGTCGGCGGAGCGCGGCCGGCTCCACCTGGATCGCCCTGGCTAGGTCAGCCTTGCTGAAACCTTGAGCCTCGCGATGGTCATCGAGTTCGTTGACCACGCGGTCCACGGTCGCGATTCTTGCCGTCTGAGTGACGTACTCCTTGAGGAAATCGGGGTCCTCGAGATCGCGGGCAAGGTCCTCCCAGAAAGTGTTGCGGCTGTTCTGCATCGTGCACACCTCCACGAAGGACTGGAGAACGAGCGTAACATAAAAGGTACGTCCCGGTAGCGCCGCACTCGGCCACTGATTCGCCGCGGAAGCCACCCCGAGCAGCGCACCGTTCGCGATCATGAAATGGAACCGGCCACTACCTGAAACGAACCGCGCACTGTATTATCAGAACAGTGTCAAGGTGATAATAAGGAGGATGGGTGGTGACCGTTGATCGTGGGTCCGCCGCTTGGCCGACGATCACCTACGAGTCACGGCCGTGGCGCAGCTCGTACCTGCCCGGGGAAGGGTCACGCCGGCAGCAGCAGGCTCACCAGAGACCCTACGACGCGGCCGTCGTTCCTCGGATCGCCGCCGCCCAACTCCATCTGCCGCCGGACATAGCTGCCGAGGCCGAAGATGCCGCCAACGAGATCGCCCGGTTCGACGCGGAGTTGGGCGCCGACCTCGCCCCGTTCACTTCGTTGCTGCTGCGCTCGGAGTCTGCGGCGTCCTCCCAGATCGAGAATCTCACGGCCTCGGCCCGCGCCATCGCCGAGGCGGAGCTCTCACCCGCTGGTCGCAGCAACGCCGTCAAG
>JANPBY010000010.1:0-2165 GCA_031430645.1 Actinomycetes bacterium | reverse complement strand
CGGGTCTATCGACTGCTCCATGTCTATGGGATGCGGCGGGTCGGGAGACTCCTCGTCGCCGACCGGGCAGGCAGCGCACTCCTGATCTTGTTGCTCATGGGGATCTTGGTGCTTGAGTTTGGCAGCCTCGCGATGGTGGGCATCGAGGGTGGCCAACCGGGGGCGAACATCACCACTGCATCGGACGGGCTCTGGTTCACGATCGTCACGATCTCAACGGTTGGCTACGGCGACCTGTATCCAGTGACCAACCCGGGACGGCTCATGGGCTCCTTGATCATCGTCGTAGGGGTGGGGATCTTCGGGACGTTTACCGGCTACCTCGCGAATCTCTTCCTCTCAGCCCCGAAGCCGGATGCCAGCGATGCAATGCCCGCCCTCGAAACGAACGGCGGCTGACGCGATGACACCTCGCCAGAAACTGATGCTGCTCGACACCGCGTCGTTGTACTTCCGGGCGTTCTACGGGATCCCGGACTCCTTCCGCTCCGATGACGGCCAGCCGGTCAACGCCGTACGCGGTCTGCTCGACTTCATCGCCCGCCTCGTCACCGACCACCAGCCGACGCACCTGGTCGCCTGCATGGATGCGGACTGGCGGCCGGCGTTCCGGGTGGCCGCGATCCCCTCGTACAAGGCTCATCGGGTGGCCCACCCGGGGTCAGCCGAGGAAGAGATCCCCGACGACCTCTCGCCCCAGGTGGCCATCATCGAGGACGTGCTCGACGCGCTCGGCATTGCCAGGGTCGGGGTCGCGGGATACGAGGCCGATGACGTCATCGGCAGTTACACCTTGACCACCACCGGCGCCGTGGACGTGGTCACCGGCGACCGGGACCTCTTCCAGCTCGTCGACGACGCACGTCCGGTGCGGATCCTCTACACCGCCCGCGGGGTAGGTCGTCTGGAGATCATCGATGAGGCCACAGTGACCGCGAAGTACGGGATTCCCGGCCGGGCCTACGCGGACTTCGCCACGTTGCGGGGTGATCCGTCCGACGGGCTCCCTGGGGTGAAGGGGGTCGGTGACAAGACCGCTGCTGCGCTGATCACCCAGTGGGGATCCTTGGACTCCTTGCTCGCCGCCCTCGATGATCCGTCGGTGGACCTCGGCGCCCGGGCCAAGCTCGAGGCGTCCCGCGACTACTTGGCCGTGGCCCCAGAGGTCGTACGGGTTGCCGCAGATGTCCCCCTGCCCCGCGGCCTCGACCTCGCCCTCCCCCGACAGCC
Organism: Actinomycetes bacterium; assembly: GCA_031430645.1. GTDB lineage: Bacteria > Actinomycetota > Actinomycetes > DATJPE01 > DATJPE01 > JANPBY01. The sequence goes on along the minus strand of JANPBY010000010.1, from coordinate 935 downwards.
GCGGGACCCGGAGGCGTTCCTCGAACTGGCCGACCGATGGAATCTCGATTCCCCTGCAAATCGGGTCCTGCACGCTCTTGCGGGGCACCCGCCGCACTAGGTCGGCGCAGGGTTCTGCTGTGAGTGAAATCGTTGGGGTGATTGAGGATTCGTTCCACAAACCCCTTGTGTTCTGTCGGTGTCGTGCTCTAGAATCAATCACATGTTCGCATCGCGCTCTGACCTTCGGGACCCGTGCCCCGAGGCGAGCACCTGCGACCTCACTGACCTGGATTGGGAAGCCTCCTGGGACTGCGCCCTGACCTCCACCATCGACGACGGCTACGGCGCGCCTGTCGGGTTCTACCCCTTCGGCGACGTCGACCTTGATGCCGAGCTCCGCGCCCTCCTCGATCACGAAGACGTCCCCGACCCTGGGATGGAGGCGCTGCTCGCTGAGTTGACCGATGCCGCGCTGGCCGCCGAAGCCCGGGCGGAAGCCAACGTCGGCAGCCCGGTCACCGACTGGTCCGATGAGGCGATCGTCGCCGAGGCAGCCCGCCTGGAGCGCCTGACCCGGTGGGCCGCGGCACGGGGCTATGAGCTGATCAACGAGCTCGCCCGCCGTCGCCCCGACCCCTCAGGATCACCCGATGAACTCGGGCTCAGCGCCTATGCCGTGGATGAGATCGCAGTCTCCACCGGGATCTCCCGATGGGCGGCGTGCCGCCGGGTCGCCGAAGCTGATGCGTTGACCCACCGGCACCCCCAACTACTCCTCGCCCTGTCCGCCGGATGCGTGACCGTTCCCGCGGTGCTGAAGGTACTCGATGCCACCGCCGTCCTGGACCCAGCAGACTGCGCCACCCTCGAACAGCGCTTGTTGGACCGGGCCGGGCGACCCACCCTCGCGTCGATGGGGACCGCTGACCCTGCTGAGCTCGCCAGCCTGACCA
>JANPBY010000009.1:0-33849 GCA_031430645.1 Actinomycetes bacterium | reverse complement strand
GAGGACGTCGGTCATGAATACCGGGGTACTACGAGGCAGTCACTTCAGTAGCGAGCTCGGTGTAGCGCGTTGCTGCTTCACCAAGATCGACCAGTGTCTCTCCCTCGAAGAGCTCCGCAATCGTCATCCCGATGTTCGGGTAGGACTCGATTAACGATGGGTCGAGCTGCTCCATCGCTGCCTTGTTCGGGACCTTGTACAGGATGTTCTCTGCCACCCACGAGTGGACGTCGGGTTCGAGAATGTAGTTGATCCACGCGTGGGCAGCTTCTTTGTCTTCCGACGACTTGAAGATGACCATGACGTCAGTCCAGAGGTCACTGCCTTCGTCCGGCACAACCCACTTGATGCGCTTGTCCTCAGCGATCCCGTAGTTGCACCATCCGTCCCAGGCCTCGACAAGAGCAGCTTCCCCCGAGATCAGCCTTTCGTAGAAGGTGACGTCGTCGTACGTGAGCAGCGTCTTCTTTGCCTCTTTGAGAAGAGCTTCCACCTGAGCGAGTTCCGCTTCATCTTGGGTGTTGGCCGAGAAGCCGAGGGCCTTCTGCGCCGGCAAGGTGAGCCATCGTTCGCTGGCGATCATCGTCACTTTGTTCTCGAGCTCTGGCTTCGGTTTGAGCAGGTCGTACCAACTCTTCGGGTCGTAGCCGGTCAGGTCCTCTCGGTAACACAGACCCGTCGTGCCCCACGCATAGGGCACGGAGTACTTGTTTCCGGGGTCGTAAGGCAAGTTCCCTGCCTCCGGGTACAGGTTCTTCATATTGGGCACTAGTGCCGGATCGATGGGCTCGAGCAACCCCTGCGCAGCAAGCGCTTCTGCATACGGCCCGGCCACGAAGGCCACGTCGATGCCTGGGTCTCCGCCGCCAGTGACTTTCGCAACGATCTCTTCGTTGGTGGCGTGGTACGTGACCTCGGCCTTAGAGCCAGTTTCCGCGGCAAACCTCGCGGGTAGGTCCTCTGGCATATAGCCCTCGTAGTTGGAGACCACGATCGACTGTTGTGTCAGGTCGGCATTCGGATCGAGCGCAGGCGCGGCCACTTCGGAGTCATCACCGCCGCATGCAGCCAAGAACAGGCTGCCCGCGGCTACAAAAGCCATGCCCCTCATGATGCGGCGCGGTTTCAGGTGTTGCCCCATCTCATCTCCCTCGGTTGGGCGAAAGAGGGCAGCGACCTCGTGGCCGTGCCCGACTGAACTGCTCACCTAGCGTTGGCTAGCCGGTCGACAACATCAGCTGCCCGTTCTTGGGCAGGAGCCGCTTGCAGTTGTTGCGAGATCTCCGCCATGCGTGTCTTCAGGGCCGTGTCAGACAACAGCTCATCGACCGCCGTGACGATCTCGTCCTGCGAAGCTCCATAGGTTGCCAGGCGTCGACCGAAGCCGAGCTCTTGCACCCTCTGAGCGTTGTCGTACTGGTCCCAGAAGAGAGGGAGGACGATCATCGGCAGTCCGAAGTAGAAGCCCTCGGTCACGGTGTTGTTCCCGCCGTGAGTGATCAGCAGGTCGCACTGCGGCAGGATTGACGGTTGTGGCAGGAACTCATCGCCCCACATCCGTTCGCCGAGCTTCATCTGGCCACCAAGCGGGCCCATGCTCACGATCACGCGGTGTTGGGTCCGGTCAAGCGCGTCAATGAGTCGCTGCATCAACGCGAGGTCATTGCAGCCGAGGCTACCCATCGACAGGTAGACCACCTTGCCCTCTCCAGGCAGTACAGAGTCGACGTCGAAGGGCTCCTCGCCTTTGCGAACCGTGGTGTCGAGACGGGTCCACGTGGAGTCGAGAGGTGTTGCGCGCGAGTAGTCCATGACCTCGGGAAAGAGGTAGAGGTTGGCGTAGGGCGAGTTGTACTGGAAGTGGCCTTCAGGCAATGGGTCGGCACCTACCGACACGTTGAAGTCACTCAGCTCAGCAATCAACGGGTCGTGGAGACGCCGATACTCGGCCACGAAGTCGGCCCACTGTGAACCCTCGTTCGTGGGGAGGCCTGAGAACGGCGGTGGAAGGTCTGGGTCTTCCATCTCAAGGGGGTTCGCCGAAACCATACGAACCCACGGAACCCCCGCGAGCGGTACGGCTGCAAATCCCACCACGTTGTCGGAGACGATGACGTCTGGTCGGTGCTCTGACCAGATCTCCATCAGCCGCTCATGGGCGTACTTGCCGCCTCCGACGAGCTCCTCCCAGATGGGCTTGATGACAGTTGCCAGCTGTTCAATCGTTGGCTTGCGGAACTCAGGCGCAGTCGCCCGGATGAACTCCGCCCAGCCCTCGCCCACGGCTTCCTGTGTCTCAGGAGCCGGGCCGAGTCGCATCAGCGCCTCGTCGAATCCCTTGCTTTCCAGCTTCCCCGCGAAGGACTCTTCGACCACGAAGACGCATCGTGTCCCGCGCGAACGAAGCGTCTCGGCGATCGCCACCAAGTTGTTAGTGGGACCCCAAGCTCCTGGCTCGGGGAAGAAAGCAACGGTCCTTTGCGACATCTGCGCCCCTTTCCGTGGTGTCTGTGGCTGTCCGAGGACGGCGTGGTGATCCACAGGATCCTAGGGAGACCTTTCACGGGGCTGATGGTGCACGACCTCGGCCAATAGTGTGAACCGGACCGATGGCTTCGTACCAGGGTACGGGCGGGCCTTGATCGTTTTGTGACAAGCGCAATCCTCCCTGGATGTGCTCGCAATGACCGAGCCAGCCGCGTGGCAGAGTTGTCACCACACCGAGCAACGGGGCGGCACGTCGGCCGGGTGCTCTCTCCGCACAAGGCGCCGGCTTAACTTCGTACTGCGGTACTACTTGCTGAGGCATGACCTCTGAGGGACTCGGCGACACAATCGACTCCTCGGCACCAGAGGGAGGGAAGCGGCCATGGACACCATCGATGACCTGAGTCGCGCCTGGCCGCCCCCTTCGCTGGAGTATCCCGACGAGGGCTACCGCAGACCAGCGCCTGCGGACCTCACGCCTGTCGGCGCTCTGCCCGTGGGCGCCAACGGCTGCCTCGCCGTGTTTAGCGACGAACGAGGCGGCAGGTGGTGCCTCCCCCTGAGCAAGGGAAGCCGTGAGTGGCGGCTCGCAACAGATGCCGATGCCTTGAGCGTCGCGCTCACGGACTTGCTCGTGGCTGGCCCCGCAACGGTAGGAGAATTCCGAATCTCCCCGACCGACTTGGCCCACCTCAGACTCCCCGGACACCACCACGAGCATCGCGTGGCGGGCGACCAGACGCACATCTCCGCCATCGTCGACGACCAGTTGATCGTGAAGTGGTTCAGCCGCCCGGCTTCGCCCGCGGTTGTCGGGGTCCGACTGCACCACCTGCGCAGTGCGGGCTTCTCGGAGATGCCGCGGCACTACGGCGAAGTCACGTGGCAGGAGGGTGCAGCCACCACAATCGTGGCCACCGTCACCGAGTTCCTTCCTGACGCTAGTGATGGTTGGACGTGGTGCGTCGACGCTCTCCTCGCACATCTGGCCCACCCGCCCGCAGCGTGCGACAGGAACAGTTGCTTCGGCTGGTTCGCAGCAGATCTGGGCGCGATGCTCGGGCGCTTCCATGCCGCCGCTGCCACCCCGACATCGGTTCTCGAAGTGCCGGTGGTCTGGGTTCAGGCTGACGAGATCGCGGTCTGGGCCCGTCGCTGTGCGGACCGAGTGCGCGAGGCCCTCACCGTGTACCGCACCGAACTGGGAGACAGCGCCTCACTCGCCTCCATCTGGGCGAGTGACGTGGAACGCATCACATCTGTGGAACGCGCCCCGACCGTCGTCGTCCATGGTGACCTGCACGTGGGGCAGATCCTCCGGCCGACCGACGGAGGTGAGCTGACGATCATCGACCTTGAAGGGGATCCGCTCGACCCCGAACCAAATGCATACGAGTCACCCATTCGTGACGTCGCGCATCTGCTCACCAGCGTTGCCTTGGTAGGTGAGGTGGCAAAGAGGCGAACAAACGCACCTCATGCAGCGATCGAAGACTGGGCAGCCCAATCGGCACGGCTGATGCTGGCCTCATACGTGGAAACCATGGATAGCCGGGACCTCTCACACCTCGTCGACCTCCGACTCGTGCGGCCGCTCGTTGTTGAGCGGCTCGCCTCCGAACTGGTCTACGCCACCCGCTTCCTGCCCCGCTGGGCATACGCGCCTCTGGGGCTTGCTAGGTCGTCGTGGCTAGCGCGTCTGCCGATGGAGGAATCGCTCAATGGAACTTGAGCTCTTTCTCGCGGACGTGGAGCAGAAGCCCGCCATGCTCGCGGAGCTAGGGGATCACTACGCCGACGGTGTCGACTGGGGTCTCGACTTGGCGTCAGTGGAGCGGGTGATCCTGCTCGGGATGGGCTCGTCGCGGTACGCCGCTGAGTTTTGCGCTCGCTCCCTTCGGACTCGCGGGGTACCAGCGTGGGCCGACTACAGCTCCGCGGCCGCAGACCACGTCGTGGACGAAAACACTCTGGTGGTGCTCATCTCCGCCAGCGGCAGGACGCCTGAGACGGTCGCTGCCGCCGAGAGAGTGCGTGATCGCGCACCGACCCTGGCAATGACGAACTCGCGAGCGTCTCCTCTGGAGTCGCTCGCGAAGTCCACGATCGACTTGGCCGCCGGTGTTGAGTCTTCGGGCGCAGTGACGCGATCCATGGGTCACACGATCGTTGTGCTGCATGCACTCTCAGCTGCGCTTACAGGGGGGAGCAACGTCAGCGCCGCGAGCCTGGCTCGTCGTGGCGCCGAAGCGTCAGCAGATCTCCTCGACCGCCGAGGCGCGTGGCTCGAGCAGACGGCAACGCTTCTGGATGGCGCAGATGGTGTCTACTTCCTTGCTCCTGCCTGGCGCATGGCGTCCGCCGCCCAATCGGCGCTCATCGTCCGCGAGGTGCCACGTCGTCCCGCGATGGCATGCGAGACACACGACTGGCCGCACGTCGACGTCTACCTCACATCGAGCACTCGCTACCGCGCTGTCCTCTTCGGCGAGACCGCTGCCGACCAAGAGGTCCTTCGCTGGATGAACATGCGGGGGGCAGTAGCCGTGGGCGTCGGTGCTGAGGTTCCTGGTGTCGCCCGGGCAGTCACCTACCGGAACGCCGAGGAACCGTTGGTCGCACTCCTGGCCGACAGCGTCGTCGCCGAACTCGTGGCGCACCAGTGGGCAACCAATCACGCCGAGAGCGGGTGAAGGGGCCAGCGGTATCCTGCTCACAATCGCCATCGGCATGGGCAGCCAGCGGTCAACAGCGTCCCGACGCAGTTGACCGATTCGACTCTCTCGCCGCTCCTGGAGGATTCGTGTGGCTGTAACCGTCGCGGACATAGTCGGCGAGCCGTCACTACGGGTGCGTGGCGTGGCCGGACATTCGGGGTTTGATCGCATCGTTTCTTGGGCTGCGACCTGCGAGATGGAGAACCCCTGGGACTGGCTTGATGCCGGCGATCTGCTGCTCGTCAACGGTCACGGGATTCCGCCCGAACCGTCCAGCCAGGAGCTCTTCGTCCGTCAGCTAAACCAGGCGGGCATGGTCGGTCTCGGAATCGCTGATCACGCGTTCGCGCCAAACATTAGCCAGGCGATGCGAGATGCGAGCGACGAGCTCGGCTTCCCATTGCTGAGTGTCAACTACGAGGTCTCGTTCTCCTCGATCTCCAAGACCGTGGCTCGATGGAATCACAGCATCGACCAGCACAGCGTGCGCCTCACTGCACGCATTTACGATCAGTTGCGAAAGGGGTCTGCCAAGGGCAGATCCTTTGCTTACACTCTCGAATCCATCGCTAAAGAAGTCGGAGTCCAACTGCACGTCGTCACGAGTGAGGGAGTCGCTCTGCTTGACACCCCGGCCCTAGATTCCCATCTCTTCGAGGAATTGATTGCGTACCTGCAGTCACGTTCTGGTGAGCGCTTGCCGGCGGTGCTCAGATTTCACTCACTTCACTCCGGCACGATCGCCCTCCCGATTCCGGCCGACCGCTCATCCCTGCTCATTGTCGATGGTCCGCCCCACGCCTGCGATATCGTCATCCTCCAGCACATCGCTACCATCGCCGCGCTACACATCGAGCAAGAGGCGTTTCAACAAGTAGTCCTGTCTCGCATTGCTTCGGATGTTCTTCTCCAGCTCATCCAACGAAACATTGACACCGGTAGTGCCGCAGCTGAGATGCGGATTCTCGGCATGGACCCTGATCGCCAAGTGGTGCTTGCCGTGACGCAGGTGAGCGATCCCCTGCTACTTGTGCAATCACTGCTCGATCGCCGTATTCCGCACATGATGTGCCGACACCAAGGAGACTCAGTCCTCCTCCTTCACTCTGATCGAGAAACTCTCGCCACCATTGCCGAAGCCGTACATCCCTCTGTTTTGGGTGTTAGTGCGCCTTTCACTGGACTGCTCCGAATACCGGACGCCCTCGCCGAAGGCCAATGGGCGCGAAAGGCAACGCATCTTCCAGGGATCAATGAGTACGGTTCCTTCAATGATCCTCTGCAGCCCCGCACAATCAGTGAGGCCCACCGCTTGGTGAGCGCGGTACTCGGACCCCTTATTGCATATGACGAAGTTCATGCTGGCGGCCTCGTCAGCACTCTAAAAACATTCCTCGGATCCCAGAGGTCTTGGCAACACACCACGCGCGAACTGAACATCCACAAACAGACACTCGCATACAGGATTAAGCGCATTGAGCAGATTCTTGACTGCCAGTTGAACGATGCCGAGGCCGCGACCAGAATTTGGCTGGCGCTTCGGGCCGCCGACTTCATCAAGGTGGATGCAGCCCAAAATCTCAACCTCAGTGGTCGACCGACACCCAGGAAGCCATCATCTTGAGGGGAACTTCGCACCGGGATCGGACCGCGGCCAGCCAACGCCTCTGTCTTGGCCGGACCTCCAGCATCAGACGTTGAAGCGGAACTCCACCGGGTTGCGTCACGAATAGGCGTCTCGGCGATGGCGCACGTCGATCACCCGCACCACGACTACCGTTTCGTGAATCTCGTAGATCACGCGGAAGTCACCACGTCGGGCCGAGTATCGACCGGTCAGGTCATCGCGCAGCGCCTTCCCGACACGGTGCGGATCCTCTGCCAGCGGCCCGATGATGAACTCCCAACACGCGGCGGCAACTGTCTCCGGCAGTTCCTCGGACAAACTTCGCCTCGCGCGTCGGGTCAATTCGACCCGGAACGCCATTACTTGAGGATCCCCTTCGATCGGAGTTCCGCCTCGACGTCGTCCAGCTGGTAGATCCGACCGGCAGCGATGTCTGCCTCGGACTCACGGATGGCGGCCATCGCTTCAGCGTCGCTGAGGATGTCGAGGGTCTCAATCAACGAGTCGTAGTCATCTGCACTCAGCAGAACGGCCGCGCGTCGCCCGTTCTTGGTGACCTCCACCCGCTGATGGGTGCGCTCAGCCTCCTCCACCAACTTGGACAGATTGGCGCGAACCTCGGCCAGAGGGAGGGTCGTCATGTACACAATAGTAGCGCACGGCTGGCTCAGCGCGCTGCGGCAGAGCCCGCTCCGACGGATGCGTGCAGCAGGACCTTCGTCATGACTGCTCGCGGACCGACCTATGGGCATCCTGTACATTTCACTAGTCGAGTCGTACAGTTGAGGCATGGCCACCGAGATGCCCGTCACCGAAGCCCGTGAGCGGTTCAGCGAGCTCGTCGAGACGTCCGCGCACGAGCCCGTCTTCCTGACCAAGCGAGGCCGCCGTCAGGCCGTGGTCATCAGCACGGCTGAGTACGAGCGACTCATGGAGGCCGACGAGGACGCCGAGGACCTCGCGGCTGCCGACGCGGTGATGGCCGAGATCATGGCCGGCGCCCCGACGATCCCGTGGGCCAAGGTCAAGGCCGACCTCGGGCTGGCATGACCTACACGGTCGAGGTCTTCTCCTCAGCGGCGAAGTCGCTCGCCAAGATCGACAAAAAAACACGGCTCCGCATCGTCGGAGCAATCGAGCTGTTGGCCGTCGACCCCCGTCCGCCAGGGGTCAAGTCGCTTCGCGGCGGTGAACAGGGCCGTTGGCGAGCGCGCGTCGGCGACTACCGGATCGTGTACGCGATCGAGGACGACCGTCTGATCGTCTTGGTACTGCGAGTGGCCCACCGCCGCGAGGTCTACGACTGCTGATCTCTTGGGCATCGCCCGGGCCCTGCCTCGGAACTGCTCGTCAACCTCAGTGTCAGACCGCTCAGGTGCGGAGCACCTTCTCCATCGGCCGCCCCTTCGCGAGTTCGTCGACGAGCTTGTCGAGGTAGCGGATCTGGCGCATCAGCGGGTCCTCGACCTCCTGCACCTTCACGCCGCACACACTGCCCGTGATCATCGAGGCGTTCGGGTTCAGATGGGCTTCGGCGAAGAAGTCCTCGAACGTCGTACCCACTGACAGGTGGCGGTTCAATGTCGGCTCGTCGAAGCCGGTGAGCCAGCAGATCACCTCGTCAAGCTCGTCCTGGGTGCGCCTCTTCTTTTGCACCTTGGTGACGTAGTGGGGATAGACCGAGGCGACGCTGGTCGTGAAGATTCGGCTCACGGACGAACGGTAGCGTCCGCCGGCGGCAGCTGCGCAGCCCTGTTGCTCCGAGCACTCGTGACGGATCGGTCAGACGTTGAAGCGGAACTCCACCACGTCGCCGTCGGCCATGACGTAGTCCTTGCCCTCCATGCGTACTCGACCGCGGGACTTGGCCTCGGCCATCGAACCCGCATCGACGAGGTCAGCGAAGGACACGACCTCGGCCTTGATGAAGCCGCGCTGGAAGTCGGTGTGGATCACGCCGGCCGCCTCAGGAGCGGTGTCCCCCTTGTGGATCGTCCACGCGCGAGCCTCCTTGGGGCCGGCGGTGAGGTACGTCTGAAGCCCCAACGTGTCGAACCCGACCCGGGCCAGCAGCGCCAGTCCCGGCTCCTCGACTCCCATGGACTGCAACAGCTCCAGGGCTTCAGCATCCTCGAGCTCGGTGAGCTCGGCCTCGATCTTGGCATCCAGGAAGATGGCCTCGGCCGGGGCGACCAGGGCGGCCAATTCCGCCCACAGGTCGGCATTGCCCAGCTCTTCCTCGTCGACGTTGAAGACGTAGAGGAACGGCTTGGCCGTCATCAGATGCAGCTCGCGCAGCGGCCCGGGGTCGAGTTTCGCGGCGAAGACTGTTTGCCCCGAGTCGAGGACCTGCTGCGCCTCCTCGGCAGCGGCGAGGATGGGGGCGCGATCCTTGGCCGTACGCGCTTCCTTCTGCAACCGCGGCACCGCCTTCTCCAGCGTCTGCAGATCGGCGAGGATCAGCTCGGTGTTGATCGTCTCGATGTCGTCCGACGGCGACACGCGGCCATCCACGTGGATGACGTCGGGGTCGGTGAAGACCCGGATGACCTGGCAGATCGCGTCGGCCTCGCGGATGGTGGCGAGGAACTTGTTGCCCAGCCCCGCACCCTCCGAGGCACCTTTGACGATGCCGGCGATGTCGACGAACTCCACCGTCGCCGGGAGCTCGCGTGCCGAACCATGGATGCCGGCCAGCACGCCGAGCCGCGGGTCCGGCACCGGCACGACGCCGACGTTGGGCTCGATGGTGGCGAACGGGTAGTTCGCCGCGAGCACATCGTTCTTGGTCAGCGCATTGAACAGGGTGGACTTGCCGACATTGGGCAAGCCGACGATGCCGATCTGGAGAGCCACAACGGGAGAGTCTAGGTCCGCCGAGCCGCCCCGCTTGCCCGCGAGCAGCCGCTCCCTCGCCGATGATCAAGGAATACAGCACCGGTCTGGTCGAGGGGACCCGTGCAGGATTCCTTGATCATCGCGGAGGGGGCGCGTCACGCGGCATTGGCGACGGCCAGGCAGTCCCTGACGAGGGCCACCACCGCCCACGGACGCCGGAGCACCTCGTCGGCGGTGACGTGAAGGATCGTCCAGCCTTGCGCAACGAGCAGGTGGTGGCGCTGCGCATCGATACGGCGCTGCCGCTCGCTCAGGTGGACGCGGCCGTCGTACTCCACGATCAGTTTTGCCCGGCGCCACACCAAGTCAGCCGTTGCCAGCCAGGTGCCGTTCTCGTCGTGAATGTCGGCCCCGACCTCCGGCGGCGGCAGCTCGGCCAACGCCAGGATCACCCGGGTCCAGCTCTCCATCGACGACTCGGCGCGACCGTCGAGCAGGGGCACGGCCTGCCGCGCCCGGACGATGCCTCGTCGACCGACGCCCCATTGGACTACAGCGAAGAGCTCCTCATGACTCACGAGTTGCCGCCACAGCCTGGCGTCACCGAGCGCGACCAGATCCTCCAACCGGAGCGCCGCCGCACGATCGATAAAGGTGCGAGCGGGCGAGGTCGCCGGTCCGAGGGTCGTCTGCGTCACCTGCCATGGGGGGATGCGCTCGACGTGACAGATGGCTCCTCGCCGGTCGACCGGCGGCAGACCCACGGGGGTGGTGAGGTGGGGCAGCCACGGTTGAGGCTCGCGCACGCCGAGCGGCAGCGTGTATGCCAGCACTGCCGAGGCCTGGCTCAGCACCGCATGGGGATCGGCACGGCAGGCTGCCCGGCAGAGGATTCCATGGTCGAGCGGCTCCGCGACGCAGACGTAGACGTCGCGCGCCACTCGACGGAAACGCCTCCCCTGGAGCATTCGCCGGGTCAGCCCGCTGGCCACTGCCTCAGCGAGGGTGAACGGCCGCCCTCGCTGGGCTTGCGGGACGTCGACCTGCGGGCGCATGTCGAGCACCGTCGCCCGTCCGGGTCGACTTCCGCACCGAGCGCCAGCACACCTGTGGAGGGCGGGCGCCCTGTGGATTCAGCCGAATCGCCCGCCGCGGTCCCCGATGATCAAGGAATCCTGCACCGGTCTGGTCGCCGGGACCCGTGCAGGATTCCTTGATCATCTGGCACTGCAGGCTGGTGGCTCGGGTCAGGTGAGCCGGGATCGACTAGAGGCCGGACAGGGCGTAGGCCGTGATCGCGTCGCTCAGCCACTGCGCGAAACCCGGCGCCATCGCGTCGTAGCGGGCGCGGAAGTCCGGGTGCTCGACATACATCGAGCCCAGCCCGGCGTACGCCTCCGCCGACGGCGGCGTACCCCAGTAGCGACCGGTGAGCTCCCAGTGCCCGACCAGCACGGCCAGCACGCGCACGTCTTCAGGACCCGCACCCTCGGCCATCAGCGCGACCAACGCCGCCTCGATCTCGGCGCGCTGCGCCTCGTTGGCCGCAATGCCGTCGGAACCCATGGCCGTGACAGCCGTACGCGACCCTTCCATCAGCGGCTCGCCGACGCCCCAGCGATCGACCAGCTCGCGCTCGTACGTCCTCTGCCGCTCGGGGTCGAACCCGTCAAACAGCTGCGCCTCACTCATCGTCGATCCTCCCTCCAACTCCTCGATCGTCCGGCTCACCGTCTTGGCCAGCCGATCGATGTGGTCCCGCTCAGCCAACAGCCGACGGCGGTGGTCACGCAGGGCCGCGACCCGGTCAGTCATGCCGTCGACGACGGCGCGGATGGCGGGCAACCCGAGCCCGAGCTCGCGCAGGAGCAGGACCTGCTGAAGCCGCAGCAGCTCCTCGCGGCCATACAGCCGGATCCCGCCGGCAGCCTGCCCGACCGGACGGAGCAGACCCTCGGCGTCGTAATGCCGCAACGTGCGCGAGGTAACCCCCGTCATCCGGACCACCTCAGCGGTCGTCCACGTGAGCGTCGGTCCGGTAGCCATGGAAGCGACGGTAGAGGTTGACGCCGCGTCAACCGCAACCCCTCGCAATGGGGAGTGGGCGCGGCGTTGCCGGGGACTGTCGGTCCCCCCTGAGAGGCTGATCGACATGGATACCGGTGCACTACTCCTGGCAGTCGGCCTGCTCGTCGGGCTGGCTGCTGGCTTGGCGCTGGGCGCCGGACTGGCTCGCGGGCGCGGAGAGCGTACGGCTGCCGAGCGCGACGCGGCTTGGCACGAGCGCGACCGGCTCGCAGACGAGCGACCCACGCTGGAGGCGCGGGCTTCGGAAGCGGAGCAACGCGCGGCCGCGACCCACGCCACGCTCGAGGCCGAACGCGCCGCGACCCAGCGCCGGCTGGCTGAGGTCCAAGACGAACAGGCTCGGCTGTCCGAGCAGTTTCAAGCGCTGGCGGCCCAGGCGCTGCGGCAGAACAACGAGGCCTTCCTCACCCTCGCCGACCAGCGACTCAGGGCTTCCCAGGAGACTCAGGCCGCCGAGCTGGCCAAGCGGACGACCGAGGTGGAGAAGCTCGTGCAGCCGATCCGGGAGACCCTCGGCAAGGTCGAGGCCTCCATCCTCGAGACCGACAAGTCCCGAGTCGCGTCTCACGCGAGCCTGATGGAGCAGGTCAAGCTCGCCACCCAGACCTCCCAACTCCTGCAGTCCGAGACCCGCACCCTGGTCCAGGCCCTGCGGGCTCCTCAAGCGCGCGGCGCCTGGGGCGAGATGCAGCTCAGACGGGTGGTCGAGCTCGCCGGCCTGCTCGAGCACTGCGACTTCGACACCCAGGTGAGCACCGCCACAGCCGACGGCGTCATCCGCCCCGACCTCGTGGTCAACATCGCCGGCGGCAAGCACATCGTGGTCGACGCCAAGGTCTCGCTCTCGGCGTTCCTCGACGCCTCCCAGTCCGAGAACCCCGACGTCACCGCCGCCCGCCTGACCGCGCACGCACGACACATGCGCGAGCACGTTAATGCACTGGCCAGCAAGGCCTATTGGCGACAGTTCTCGACCGCCCCTGACTTCGTCGTGATGTTCGTCCCCGGCGAGTCCTTCCTCGTCCATGCCCTCAGCGTCGACCCGGGCCTGCAGGACCATGCGATGGAGCAGCAGGTCATCATCGCGACACCGTCCACCCTGTTGAGCCTGCTCCGCACCGTCGGCTATGCCTGGAAGCAGGAGGCGCTGGCCGACAACGCCCGTACGGTCTTCGACCTTGGTCGCGAGCTCTACGAGCGCCTCGCCACCCTCGGCGCCCACGTAGACAAGCTGGGCCGCTCGATCTCCGCCGTCGTCAAGGACTACAACGTGGCCGTCGGGTCCCTTGAGTCCCGCGTGCTCACCAGCGCCCGCAAGCTCAAGGAGCTCAAGTTCGTCGACCAGACCCTCGACGAGCCGAAGGCCCTCGACACCTCGATGGTCCGCCCGCTCGTCAGCCCCGAGTTGATGCTCATCAATCCCCTCGACATCGGTGGGGTCGATTCAGCAGCCCCGGTGGCCACGGCGTTGGAGCTCGAGCTGAGCACCGACGACCGCTACGGCGTCGACGTCGCGCCGCGGGTCCTCGGCTCACCCGGCGAGGACGCCGACGCCGGTAGCCTCGACGCCGCTAACCTCGGGGCGTGACCGAACTCCCGCCGTCGCTGTCACCTCGACCGCCTGGCTCGGCTGGCGCCTCAGCGTCCAACCAAGCCCCACGCGTCCAGCGGGCCGAGCACGGCCTCACCTCGCCGGGCGTGGCCGTGGTCGTGTTTGCCGGGACCCTGGTCGGACTGCTGATCGACGCGTTCACCATCGACTCCGGCGTGATCGTCGGGGTGGCCTTCGTCGCGTCCTGCCTCTACGCCGCCCTGCAGGTCCGCCGCAGCGACCTGCTCGCCGCAGTCCTCGTCCCGCCGCTGGTCTTCCTCGTCCTCACTGTCGGCCGAGAACTGATTGCCCCCGAGTCCTCAGGCGGACTGTCCACCAAGGTGTTGCAGGTCGCTTCCGACCTGGCCACCGCAGCTCCAGCCCTGTGGGCCGGCACGGCGCTCGCCGGCGTCGTGGTGGCTGTTCGTTGGCGCCGCGGCGCCCGCCCCGATCCCACAGTCTGAGCACAGCCAGACTTAACTCGGCCAGACCTAGCCTGCGGCTTCTGCGGCCTTCATGTCGCGCCGCAGCTCGGGGGGGAGGGCGAAGAGCAGGCTCTCTTGCGCTGACGTCACCTCTTCGACGTCACCAAACCCGTGTGCAGCCAGCCAATCGAGCACTCCGCGCACCAAGATCTCGGGCACCGACGCGCCGCTGGTGACTCCGACCGTCGTGACTCCGTCGAGCCAGGACTCCATGATCTCCCCGGCATGATCGACGAGATAGGAGGTCTTCGCCCCGGATTCCAGAGCCACCTCGACCAGCCGTACCGAGTTCGAGGAGTTGCGCGACCCGACGACGATGAGCAGGTCACTCTGCGCCGCGATCTCCTTGACGGCGACCTGGCGGTTCTGGGTGGCGTAACAGATGTCATCGCTCGGCGGATCGACGAGGAGCGGGAAGCGCTGACGTAGAACATCCACGGTGGCCAGCGTCTCGTCCACAGACAACGTGGTCTGGGAGAGCCACGCCAGCTTTGTGGGGTTGCCGAGGTCGACCGTGGCGGCATCGGCCGGGCTCTCGACCAAGGTGATGTGATCAGGCGCCTCGCCCGTCGTCCCAACCACTTCCTCGTGCCCCTCATGACCGATAAGCAGGATCTGGTAGCCCTCCTCGGCGAAGCGTTCAGCCTCCCGATGAACCTTGGTCACCAACGGGCAGGTGGCGTCGATGGTCTTCAGCCCGCGCTGCGCAGCCTCCTCATGCACCGAGGGGGCGACGCCGTGGGCCGAGAACACGACCGTGGAGCCTTCGGGCACCTCGTCGGTCTCTTCGACGAAAATGGCGCCCATCTGTTCCAGGGTCTCCACGACGTGCTTGTTGTGGACGATCTCCTTGCGTACGTAGACCGGCGCGCCGTACAGCTCGAGCGACTTCTCCACGGTGATGACCGCTCGGTCGACGCCGGCGCAGTAGCCGCGGGGGGCAGCCAGCAGCACGCGTCGACCCTCGACGGCAGGCGCGGTCATAGGCTCGGTCACCCAACCATCGTAAGTGCCCTTCCGACCCGCGGCAGCGGGACGAGCCCAGCATTGACCCGAACCGAGGAGTCCAGTGGCCGTCGAGACCTCCGCCGAGCGGCCGATCCCGGTTCGCACCGTGGCTCGTCACATCGGTGAGTGGGTCTCCCGCCTGGGGCGGGTGTGGGTCGAAGGCCAAGTGGCCCAGGTCAACCGACGCCCCGGGGCCAGCACCGTGTTCCTCACCCTGCGCGACCCGGTCGCGGACGTGTCGATCACCGTGACGTGCACGACCCGGGTTCTGGACGCGGTCGACCCGCCGCTGGCCGAGGGCGCGCGCGTCGTCGTCCACGGCAAGCCCGACTTCTATCTGTCGCGGGGCTCGCTCAGCTTGGTCGCCACGGAGATTCGGGCCGTCGGGCTGGGCGCCCTGCTCGCCCGGATCGAGCAGCTGCGCACCACGCTCTCAGCCGAGGGCCTCTTCGCCGCGGAGCGGAAGAGGGCGCTGCCCTTCCTGCCGCGGAAGGTTGGCCTCATCTGCGGCCGTGGGTCGGCCGCTGAGAAGGACGTCCTGGAGAACGCCCTCAGACGCTGGCCGGGCGTGGAGTTCAGCGTCGAAAACGTTGCCGTGCAAGGGGCGTACGCCGTCCCGGAGGTCACCGACGCCCTGCGCCGGCTCGACCGTGACCCGGACGTCGATGTCATCGTGATCACCCGCGGTGGCGGCTCCGTAGAGGACCTGCTGCCGTTCTCCGAGGAGGGCCTGATCCGAGCAGTCGCGGCTTGCCTGACTCCGGTGGTCAGCGCCATCGGACATGAACAGGACGCACCCCTCCTCGACCTGGTCGCGGATGTCAGAGCCTCCACTCCCACTGACGCCGCTCGCCGCATCGTCCCCGACGTGGCAGAGGAGCTGGAGCGGATCTCCACCGGCCGCAGCCGAGCTCGGGGCGCGGTCACCGCCTTATTGGCCAAGGAACAGCAGCGACTCGATACGGCTCGCAGTCGTCCGGTCATGGCAAACCCGTTGGTACTGGTCGAGGGACGCGGCGACGCCCTGGCCGAACTGGTTGCGCGCACCTCGCGGGCGTTCAGCCATCGGCTGGACCGCGCGAGCGACGAGGTCGGCCACCTCAAGGCTCGCGTCGCGTCCCTCTCCCCCGCCGCCACCCTCGAGCGCGGCTATGCCGTCATCCAACTTCCGGACGGCTCCGTGGTGCGCGACCCAGCCGATGCGCCGCCCGGGCAACGCCTGCGCGTCCGGGTCGCAGGCGGGGACTTCGACGCCGAACGTACCGACTGATGCAGGCGACCCTTGCCGAGGCGGACCGCCATAAGGTGACCACGTGAGTGACGCAGAGAAGTCCACGAAGGCCGACGGACGCCCCGAGAGCCAGGTCGGCAGCGAACCCGAGACTGATCCGGCGTTGTCCTACGAGGCGGCGCGCGACGAGCTCGTCGAGGTCGTACGACGACTCGAGTCCGGCGGCGCGACCCTCGAGGAGTCGCTCACGCTTTGGGAACGCGGCGAGGAGCTGGCCGCGATTTGCCAGCGTTGGCTCGACGGCGCCCGCGCCAGGCTCGCCGCGCGCGCCCCAGCATCCGACGCCGCGACCACCGACTGACCGAAGGCGCCGCGCGGCCGAGCGCGCCGACCGGTCCGCAGGGGCTCAGGGGGTCGGCGGCGGCGTCAAAGATCCCGCCAGCACCGCTAGTTCAGCGTCGTCTGCGTTGCCATGGATCGTGAGCGAGGAGTCCGGGCCCTTCAGGACGTACGCCCTCCGCTCACCGTCTGCGCTCTCCCACCGCTGCCATCCGGCGAAGGCGCCGGTGCCGCCGCCCCTTTCCTGCGCCCCGTCAACCAGCGTGCGGACGAGCACCGAGGGCTCACCCTCAGCCTGATCGAGGGCGGCGTAGTCCCGCGACGGGGTTACGTAGCCGACATGCCACAGCGCAGCGTTGGGGACGGCGCTCGTCGTCGCGGACTCGTAACGGGCGCTCGTCGCCTGCCAGGTCGGCGGGAGACCGACGGGTGCAACCACGTCGAACGGGGCCAGCGCTTGGGCCACCGCCAACGACTCAGCCGGGTCGATGACCCGGACGGCGTCAGGCTTGTCGCGATAGGTGACAACGACCAAGAACGCCACGAAGATGCCGACCACGGCCATCGACCACACCATGTCGCGCGCGGTCTCTCGTCCGCGGCGGCGCGGGCGTGGTGCACCGATCTCGCCGGCACCGATCTCGCCGCCAGCGTCAACGTCCGCTTCCGCGCCCGCATCAGCTGTCGGCTCGGTCACCCCGTCATCGTCCCACGCCTGGACCAGGCGCACTTCCTCAGCGGTTGACGACCTCGCTCATCACGTCGAGGACCGACAAGGTTTCCTCGAGGGTGTTGAAGAAGTGCGGCCCCACTCTGATCCCCGCGCCAGGCCTGTGGTCGACGACGTAGCCACGAACCACGAGCTCATCGTGAACCCGCTGGCTGTCACCGGGATCGATCGTGACGTGGCCTCCCCGGTGGGCGGCCTCGAGCGGAGAACGTACGGCGAAACCTCGCTCGAGGGCTCCCCCGAGCAACGGCTGCGTCAGCGACTGGGATCGCTCGCGGATCCGGTCGACCCCCGCGGCCAGCACCGCCTCGTAACCCGCTGCGGCGGCGTAGACCGACGGCACGGCGGGCGTACCCCCGGCAAATCGCCGTGCACCCGGCGCATAGTCCACCGGGTCGAAGGCGAAATCGAAGGGCCGAGCGTGGCCGAACCACCCGACGTTCGCCGGCGCCAAGGCCTCCTCGGCAAACCCGGGCCGCACCGACATCCAGGCAGCCCCGGGACCGCCACAGAGGTACTTGACCGAGCCCCCGACCACGACGTCCGCGCCGAGCTCGGAAGCATTGACCGGAAGGCAGCCGGCCGCCTGGTAGGCGTCGAGGACCACCCAGGCGCCGACTTCGTGCGCTCGCTCGATCACGGGCCGGACGTCAACGAGCGTCGAAGTCCTGAACAGCACCAACGAAATCGGGACGATCGCCGTGCGGTCGTCGATGGCATCGACGAGTCGCTGGACGTCAAGGTGAACGCCGTCACCTTCATTGGCGACGATCACGACGTCGGCACCCATCCGTCGCTGCTCGGACCACATGTAGTGCGACCCAGGCCACTCCAGATCGGAGTAGACGACCTTGTTGCGCCGCGCCGACCAGTCGATGCACGAGGCGAGCGATGCGAGCAACGAAGACACGTCCTGACGCATCACCGTCGTCCCGGGCTCGGCTCCGATGATCGCCCCGACCAGGTCGGCAACGCGGTACATCTCCGGAGCCCAGGTCTCCCAGGCGACCACGCCCTGGCTGGCCCACAGGTCATAGAACTCGAGCAAGCGGTCCCGGCTCCCGCGGTGGACAGCGCCCAGGGAGTTGTTCACCAGATAGGTCTTCGTCGCCAGGATCGGGAAGTCCGGGCGTTGCGCCAGCAAGTCGTCGTGGACGGACTCCGCCTCGGTCGACTCAACCCCCTCGGTCGACTCAGCCACGGTCATCACCCTCACCCTCGATCGGCTCGACGTAGGGGACGCGTCGGAGCCGGAAGACCTCACCGATCGTGCCCCACTCCGCTCCCCCCATGCGACTCACCGGTCGCCAGGCCTCCGCGCGCGGTCGTCCGTCGACGATGACCGACTCGTCGACCGCCAGGTGAACGACGCGACCGAAAACCACGGTCGAGGCACCGAAGGACCGGGTTCCGTCCAGGACGCATTCGAAGACCGCGGGCGAGGCCGCGACCCGAGGTGGCCGCACTACGGCCGAGGGTTCACGCAGAACCGCGCAACCGTCGAATTCACTGACACCGGGCGGATAATCCGTTGCGGTGGCGTTGACCTGATCGCGGAGGTCGTACGTCACCAGCGAGATCGTGAACTCGCCCATGGCCTGCACGTTGCGCAAGGTGTCCTTGGTGCCGACAGAGGTGAATTGCAAGACCGGTGGTTCGGCGCTGGCGACGGTGAAAAAAGAGTGCGGCGCGAGGTTGTCGATGCCATCGGGTGACGTACTGGCGACCCACGCGATGGGGCGCGGCAGCACGAGCGATGTGAGCCAGGGGTAGGTCTTGCCGACACCGAGTTCGATGGGGTTCAACTCTCGACGAATCACTGGGCCGCCTTCCTAGCCACGAACCGGTCCCTGAGCCATACGGCCGCAAGCCCGAGCAGCAGAGCCACCCCCAGGTTGCCGAAGAACCCGAGGATGCCGACGCCGAGGGCGATAGTCAGGTCAGCGGGTCGGCGCCGAAGGTCGCGGGCCAGGCTCAGGTGAAGCAGCCCGGCCGTCGCCAACAGTGCCGCCAGGACCGCAATCGGGAAACCACTCAGCAAGGTGGCTAGGCCGGCCCCTACCGCCACGGCAACCGTGAGCAAGGTGATGCCCATCGCAAGCGGCGCTCCGCCGGTACGCGCCCCGAAGGTCCGGTGAGCCGTGAGCCCTCCGGCTCCGTGACACACCGGCATACCCGACATCGACCCGGCGACCAGGTTGGCGACGCCAAGGGATACGGCCAGCCGACCGGCCGTCACCCGGGCCGCCGCCGCACCAAAGTACGTACGCGCGGCGTCTTGGGTGCCCAGACACGAATTGGCGAAGGACAGCGCGGCCTGCGGGAGGACGAGGACGACCGCAGCAGTCGCTAGGGCATCCCAGGAGAGTGTGGGGAACGCCAACGGCGATGGACCGAGCGCGACCTGCCCAGGCGTGGTCGCAACCATGACCACGGCCGACAGAGCCACGAGGATGAGCGCGGCTCCGTGTCGACGGCCGAGCCAGAGCACCACCAGCGCAGCCAGCGTGCCGAGCGCTAGCCACCAGGTCGACCGGTCCGCATCCTGGAAGGTGCTGGGGGTCTTGGTGACGAGCCCCCACGCAATCTTGAGGAAGAGCAGTCCGACGCTGACCTGAATGCCGCGGATCACCGCCAGCGGAAACCAGCGCGCCACCCGGTCGACCAGTCCGGTGGCCCCGAGCAGGAGGAAGAGCACTCCCATCAGCAGGGCCCCAGCAGCGATCACATCCACCCCGAGCCCCTGGGCCACCGCGATGGCTCCGAAGGCCTTGAGCGGCTGCACTGAGATCGGCAGGCGGTAGCGGAAGGCCACAGCGACGTACAGCAGGCCGGCCGGCAGCAGGACAGCCGTCGGCGACAGGCCATTGGTGACGATCAGGGCGACTGCGATCGGTATGAGCACCCCGAGGTCGGCTACCGCTCCAGCCAGTTCGCGACGGTCGAAGACAAACGGCGGCGGGGCGGCCAGCAGCTTGGCGTCGGGGACGGCCTCGGGTGGTGCCACCGGTCGAGCCTACGGTCACTTCGGGCCTGGCTAGGATCGAGGCCATGGCTGAGGCACCGGACCGTAACCTCGCACTGGAGCTCGTACGCGTCACCGAGGCAGCAGCCATGGCCGCCGGCCGGTGGGTGGGGCGTGGGGACAAGAACGGCGCCGACGGCGCTGCCGTCAACGCGATGCGTCAGCTGATTTCTTCAGTGACCATGAACGGCGTCGTCGTCATCGGCGAGGGCGAGAAGGACGACGCACCCATGCTCTTCAACGGTGAGCACGTGGGCACCGGTGAGGGTCCGCTGTGCGATGTGGCCGTGGACCCCATCGACGGCACCACGTTGTGCGCCAAAGGCATGACCAACGCCATCGCTGTGATGGCGGTCGCCGCACGCGGAACGATGTTCGACCCCTCGGCGGTCTTTTACATGGAGAAACTCGTCACCGGGACCGCGGCGGCTTCGGTGGTAGACATCACGGCACCGGCCGGGGAGAACGTCCGGGCAGTGGCCAGGGCCAAGGGTGAGAACCCTGAGGACGTCACGGTATGCGTCCTCGACCGGCCACGGCACGACGCCATGGTGGCCGAGATCCGGGCGACCGGCGCACGCATCAAGTTCATTTCCGACGGTGACGTGGCCGGCGCCATCATGGCAGCACGCGAGGGCACCGGCATCGACCTCCTCCTTGGGATTGGTGGCACCCCCGAGGGCATCATCTCGGCCTGCGCAATGAAGTGCCTCGGCGGCGTGATCCAGGCACGGTTGTGGCCTCGCGACGAGGCCGAACGTGTCAAGGCCCTCGATGCAGGCCACGACCTCGACCGCGTGCTGCTCACTGAGGACCTAGTCACAAGTGACGATGTTTTTTTCGTCGCCACGGGGATCACCGACGGCGAGCTCCTGCGCGGCGTCCGCTACCGCGGCGGCGGAGCAGAGACCCACTCCCTAGTCATGCGGTCCCGCAGCGGCACCATCCGGCTCATTGAGAGCGAGCACCACCTCGACAAGCTGCGTCACTACGCCAACGTCGACTTCGAGCACGCGACTGACCTGGCCGCGGCGCCCCCTTCGTGATCACGGTTTGCGGCGAGGCCGTCGCCGACCTGGTGGCTCAGTCCGACGGCGACTACCGCGCCTACCCCGGGGGTTCGCCGGCCAACGTGGCGCTGGCCTTGGCCAGGCTCGGGGAAGACACCACTTTTGCCGGCCTACTCGGACCCGACGTCTTCGGCTGCCGGATGCGCGAGCACCTGACCTCCAACGGGGTCGACCCGCGGCACCTCGTCCAAGCAAGCCAGCCGTCGACGCTTGCGGTGGTGTCCTTCGATGCGCAGCGCCGGGCGTCGTACGACTTCTGGACCGAGGGCACGGCCGATTGGCAGTGGTCCGACGCCGACCTCGCCGGACACCCCGCTCCAGGGGTGGTCGCCTTTCACACGGGCTCCCTTGCATCCTGGACCCCACCCGGCAATGCCGCTCTGGCCCATCTATTTGCCCGGGTTCGCGCTGCCGGGACCTGCACGCTTTCCTACGACCCGAACGTGCGGCCGCGCCTGCTCGGCGAGGTTGCGGCAGCCCGATCGGGGATCGAAGCCATGGTGGGACTCGCCCACGTCGTGAAGGTCAGCGACGAGGACCTGGCCTGGTTGTGTCCGGGCGAGGCCGTTGACGACATCGCGCGAGCCTGGGTCGAGCTCGGCCCTGGACTCGTGGTCGTCACCTTGGGTCCGGACGGTGCCCTCGCTGCGCGGCCCGGCAGCGTCGGAGTCGTACGTCGGCCGGCGCCGGCCATCGAGCTAGTCGACACCGTCGGTGCAGGCGACACGTTCACCGCCGGTTTGCTGCACGCCCTGAGCGCCTACGACGCACTCGGCACCGACCCGCTCCGGCGGCTGGCGGACCTGAGCGACGACGACCTGGGCGGGGTGCTCGCCCGAGCGGCCAAGGCTGCTGCGCTCAACTGCACCAAGGAAGGCTGCGATCCCCCGACCCGCGCTGAGCTCGACGCCCACCGATGAGCAGGTCGCCGAGCCGCGGGGCGGACGAGGTCCGCCATAGCGCCCAAGTCCGCCTCGTGGACGAAGCCAATGACCACGATGCCCGCGACGTTCTAGCCCGGATCGACCGCTGGCTTCCCGACCTCGTCGAGGGCCTCTCGGCGGTCTACACCGACGAGCTCCTGCTCGATCGGGTCGTGAACCTTGGCCTGCAAGCACACCTCGAGCGCCCGGAGCGGCTGCGGGCGCACGACCGTCAGCGGGTGCTACGCCCCGACTGGTTCCAGCTCCCGAGCTGTATCGGCTATGCCGCGTACGCCGACCGGTTTGCCGGTGACCTCCAGGGAGTCCGCGACGGAGTTCCCTATCTCGTCGAGCTCGGAGTCACCTACCTCCATCTGATGCCCCTGCTCGAACCCCGGCCGGCGCCGCATGACGGTGGGTACGCCGTGGCCGACTATCGCGCCGTGCGGGACGACCTGGGCACGATGGCTGACCTGGCCGACCTGGCCGACACGTTGCACGAGAACGGGATCGCCCTCACCCTCGACCTGGTGCTCAACCATGTAGCGCGCGAGCACGAGTGGGCCCGTCGAGCCCGAGCCGGGGAGGAGCGGTACCGGCGGTACTTCCGGCTCTACCCGGACCGAACCGGTCCAGACGCCTTCGAGACGACGCTGCCCGAAGTCTTCCCGGCGACCGCGCCCGGAAGCTTCACCTGGGATGCCGAGGCGGAAGCCTGGGTCTGGACCACCTTCAACTCCTGGCAGTGGGACCTGGACTGGACCAACCCCGATGTCTTCTGCGAGTTCGTGGAGATCATCTTGTTCCTGGCCAACCAGGGAGTTGACTGCCTGCGACTCGACGCGATCGCCTTCCTCTGGAAACGACTCGACACCGACTCCCAAAACCAGCCCGAGGTGCATGCAATCACCCAAGCCTTGCGGGCGATCGCCCGAATCGCTAGCCCTGCCTTGGTGTTCCAGGCTGAAGCGATCGTCGCGCCGCAGCAGCTCGTGGCCTACCTCGGGTCGGGCGAGCACGCAGGCAAGGTGAGTGACATCGCCTACCACAACTCGCTCATGGTCCAGATCTGGTCGGCATTAGCGGCGCGTGACGCTCGGCTCATGGTGCGCGCACTCGGCCGCTTCCCGGCGAAGCCAACGACGTGTGCCTGGAGCACGTACCTGCGCTGCCACGATGACATCGGTTGGGCGATCGACGACGTTGACGCCGCTGAGCTCGGGTGGACGGGAGCGGGACACCGGTCCTTCCTCAGCGACTTCTACGCCGGCGAGACACCGGGATCGTTCGCTCGGGGTGCGGTCTTCCAGCACAACGAGGAGACCGGGGACCGCCGGATCAGCGGTAGCGCGGCAAGCCTCGCGGGCGTTGAGACCGCACTGGAGGACCACGACAACGCCGCGTTGGACCTCGCGTTGGCTCGGCTGGCTTGCGCGCACGCGATGGTGTTCGGGTTCGGGGGCATCCCCCTCGTCTACATGGGCGACGAACTCGCCCTGCTCAACGACGACACGTATATCGACACGCCGGAGCACGCCGACGACAACCGGTGGTTGCACCGGCCCGAGATGCCGTGGGCGCTGGCCGAGCAGCGACACGACCCATCGACGGTGGCTGGGAGGGCGTTCACCTCGATGCAGCACCTGGCCCGGACCCGCGCAGGGCTCGCCGCCCTGCACGCATCGGTGGAGATCGAGTTGTTCGAGACGGGCAACCAGGCCGTCGTGCTCGCCGTACGTCGGCACGCCGCCGGGACGCTGGTCGAGGTCTTCAACGTCTCCGAGCGGAAGCAGCGGATTCCCGCAGCCGCCGTCGAGGCTCACCTTCCCGGCCCTTGGTTCGATGAGCTGTCGGCGGCCTCGGTCACGCAGGCGGACGGCGTCCTCGTGCTGCCGCCCTACGCCGCGTGGTGGCTCACCGGAGACATACGCTGAGGGCATGCCTGAGTTCGCCTACTCCGACCTCCTGCCACTCGGTGACGATGAGACGCCGTACCGCCTGCTGACCGCCGATGGGGTTTCTGTGGTCGAGGCCGCCGGCCGGACGTTCCTCCAGGTGGAGGCAGAAGCGTTGCGGCTGCTTACTTTTGAGGCGATTCGAGATATCTCCCACCTGCTCCGGCCGGCACACCTCGCTCAACTACGGCGCATCCTCGATGACCCAGAGGCCTCCCCCAACGACAAGTTCGTCGCCCTCGACCTGCTCAAGAACGCGAACATCTCGGCGGGCGGGGTGCTGCCGATGTGTCAGGACACCGGGACGGCCATCGTGATGGGCAAACGGGGGCAGCACGTGCTGACGTCGGGCACCGACGAGGAAGCGATTAGTCGGGGCGTCTACGACGCCTACAACCAGCTCAACCTGCGCTATTCGCAGATGGCGCCGCTCACCATGTGGGAAGAGCGCAACACCGGCTCCAACCTCCCCGCGCAGATCGAGCTGTATGCCGACACCGCAGCCGGGCACGAGACGACGTACAAGTTCCTCTTCATGGCCAAGGGCGGCGGCTCGGCCAACAAGTCCTACCTGTTCCAGGAGACCAAGGCGGTCCTGAGCCCCACCCGGCTGATGACGTTCCTGGAAGAGAAGATCCGGTCCCTCGGCACCGCTGCCTGCCCGCCCTACCACCTGGCGATCGTCATCGGCGGTACGTCTGCGGAGTACGCCCTCAAGACTGCGAAGTACGCCTCGGCGCACTATCTCGACGGGCTGCCCTCGACTGGGTCCGAGGTCGGGCACGGGTTCCGGGACCACGACCTGGAGGCCGAGGTGTTCCAGCTGACGCAGCGCCTGGGGATCGGTGCGCAGTTCGGCGGCAAGTACTTCTGCCACGACGTGCGGGTCATCCGGCTCCCCCGGCACGGCGCCTCGCTCCCCATCGCGTTGGCTGTGTCCTGCTCGGCTGACCGCCAGGCGCTCGGGAAGGTCACTGCGGAGGGCATCTTCCTCGAGGCCCTCGAGCGAGAACCCGCGCACTACTTGCCCGAGGTCACCGACACCCATCTCGACGACGGACTCGGCGAGGCCGTACGCATCGATCTCAGTCGCCCGATGGCCGAGATCCGCGCCGAGCTTTCGCGCTACCCGGTCAAGACCAGGTTGTCCCTGACCGGTCCGATGGTCGTGGCCCGCGACATCGCGCACGCCCAGATCCAGTCGCTGCTCGACGCGGGTGGCGAGATGCCTCAGTACCTGCGCGACATGTGCGTCTACTACGCCGGTCCGGCCAAGACCCCCGAGGGCTATGCGTCGGGATCGTTCGGGCCGACGACAGCCGGGCGGATGGACTCCTACGTCGACTCTTTCCAGAAGGCCGGCGGATCGTACGTGATGCTCGCCAAGGGCAACCGCTCAGCAGCCGTGACCAAGGCGTGCCACGACAACGGTGGCTTCTACCTCGGGTCCATCGGGGGCCCAGCCGCGCGCCTCGCGCAGGACTGCATCAAGCGGGTCGAGGTGCTCGAGTACCCCGAGCTCGGCATGGAGGCCGTGTGGCGCATCGAGGTCGAGGACTTCCCCGCCTTCATCGTGGTCGACGACAAAGGCAACGACTTTTTTGCCGACCCGTCAGACACTGCGATCCCCCTGATCACCAGCGTCCCCGTCGGCCCACCCTCCCCCTAGCCCGCCGGCCGGAGGCCGCCCAGGGTCAAGGCGGCTCTGTCGGGAGTCGAGACAGTCGTCATGGACGCGCGGTGGTTCGCCTGGCTCGCCTTTGCGGCGCTGCTCGCGATCCCGTTGTTCGCCTGGGCAAAGATCGGCGAGGACCTGCTGAGAATGCTCACCGCAGGTCGGCACTCGGCCGGGGTGGCCCGCCGAGCCAGAGCCCAGGGCTGGCAGTGGTCCTCGGAGGCAGACGTCAGCCTTCGGTCGGGCCTCCCCTTTGAGTTCGGGGGAGAAACTTGGTGCCGGGACGTCGTCCGTGGCGAGATCCACGGACAGTCATTCGTTGCCTTCACGTACCGCCGGGCCCTTCAGGTGTACTCCGTCCCTCTCCGTGGGGGGCTGCCGTACCTAGAGGTGAAGGTCCGCGGGCTCACAGATCGTGGTCCCCTCCACGCAGAGGCAATCGGGGTGGAGAGCGACGCCTTCAACCAGCGCTTCGTCGTCGCGGCCCATGATCGACGCTTCGCGTCTCGAGTGCTGTCGCCAAGAGTTATGCAGCGCCTGCTTGACGAACGTGCCCTGTCCTGGCGCATCAGCGGCAACGAACTCATCGGGTGGCGAAGTGGTGAGCTCCAGGGCCGCGTCATCACGCCCTCTGTCGAGCTGCTCTTGGCGGTGCGGGACGCGGTTCCCGAATACGTCTGGTCGGAGGACGGCACCGTTGACCACGATGTGTTCGTGTCCGGAGGCGTGCTGTTCTGTCAGGACAGCTGTTGTGTGAGGCCGGGTTAGACGCTCGAGACTCATGACCGCTGGTTACGCGGGTGCCGCGGGGTCCTGGCGCTGGGTGCGGGCCGGGAGGTCCTGCCTGTGGCCGAGGTCCTCGAGCCAGCGAACAAGCTGATGATGCAACGCCTCTGCGCCGACGAGCTCGCCGTCAACGTTCCACGACGCGGGGTGGACGAGGATCGGTTCGGTCTGCCAGCCACCGACCCCGCCGTGACAGCCGACGAGTTCCTCGAAGGCTGCGACCTCGAGGGAGTCGGGGTCGAACATCGAGTTGAGGTAGAGGTCAGGGGCGTTAGTGAACGACGCCGCTCGCAAGAAGTCGGCAGCCGCCTGTTCGGCCTGCTTGCCGAACAGCGCGAACGGGTCGATGCCGTCGACCACGCCGGTCTCCAGGATGCGTATACCGTCTCGGCCCATCGCGACGACGCCGTCAGCGGCGGACTTCGCGACCAGGACGGACACACCCGGGTGCTGGGCGAGTGCGGCCACCATCCCGGGCCACTTGGCCTCTAGGTCCTCGATCGTGAGCCGGCCGGGCTCGCGTGCGAACCACACCAAACCGAGATTGCCGGAGCCAGCCACGACGAGCTCCGGACGTTCCTCGGCTTCCTTGTTGACCGCTGCCCGCGGGCCGAGCGACACCGCACCTCCCTCCTGCCGGTCGCCGACGGTGGCCCGGGCCACAGACGCAGTGAATCCCTTCTGCCTGGTGAGGTCGGACAGGAAGATGTTGAGCGGTCCCCAGTCCTCGTCGTTTCCGGTCGCGGCCGCCACCCCGTCGGCGCCGCCCATCAGGTCGCGGACGGTGTCCTCCAACGACTTCCCGTACCTCTGGAGGAAGGTTGCGCCCTGGCTCTGCCCGTGGTCGGACAGCACGACGAAGTGATAGGGCCGGGGCGCCTGCTTCGACGCCTTCTCGAGCATCCCGATGACTTTGTCCACGCCCTCCATCGACCGCATGGACTCCTCGCGGGCAACACCCGCATGGTGGGCAACCTCGTCGTAGTCGAGGTAGTCGGCATAGAGCACCTTGGTGCCGCTCAGCATCTGCTCGGTCATCAAGGCCGTGATGAGGTCGCGTTGGACCACGTTGGTGATTCCGCGCAAAGCGATGTACGAACCATGTCGATGGATCCTCGGCTGGATGTCACGGCTCACCTGCCGACGCCCCTGGAACCACTCCTTGACCATCTCGCCGATCGTGCGGAACAGCGAACGCGTGAAGCCGTACGGCGTCGCGAAGAACGCGCCATAGTCACCCGAGCTGCCGATGCCCTGCTTGCGGTCCTTGCCCAGCCCGCTCATGGTCAGCATGGAGAGCGCCGCGTCGCCGCTGAACAAGTTGCTGACGCTCACCCCACCGTCGGCCAACAACCCGTGACCATCAGAGATCCGGGCCTCAATCAGGGCAGCGTCCGGCGGATGGTTGGCGACGATGAGCTGGCCGGACTCCTTCTCATACCAGCGGAACGCCGGCATGTCCTCGGTGTAGCCATGCAGAATCCCAGCCTGGCTGATCGGTGTAGTTGAAGGAACTCGTGCCGTCCAGCCCGAGATCGCGTGGGTTCCCTCACGTGCCCAACGAGAAATCGTCGGGACCGTCCCGTTCATGACTGCGAAGCGCAGCAACGGCAGAGGCACTCCGTCCATCTGGATGATGACCAGGCCCGGCTCATCGGTGGTCTCGACCGGGCCGCGTCGGCGAAGCGACGTACGCACGACGTGTGCGAGAAAGACCTCGTCCTCATCGACGGAGTCGAGGAAGCCGACCCCGGTGGCGACGAGCGCTGCGACCCAGGCAGCGCCGAAGACCGCCCAGAACGAGTTGTAGGAGACGTCAGGCGCGAGGGTGATCGCGATCCAGAGCACGACGGTCTGGGCGAATACGGCCAGGAAGAAGATGCCCACCCAGCCCAGTGCCAGAGCCAGACGGTTGAGCAACGGCCGGATCACCAGCCCGACGATGCCGACGACCAGGGCGAGGCCGACGATGGACCCGAAGCCGGAGTGGTCCATGCCCGGCACGATCTCTAAGGCGATCCACAACGAGATCGCCGTGACAATCCAGGTCCATAGCAGACCGCGGACCCGGGGCCACACGCCGTGGCGCGCTCCGCTGACGAGGTGAGTCCCTGCAGCGACGAGGCCGCGCGTGCCATCGGTTCCAGACTTCGGCATAGCTGGTTCTCTCTCTAGGGCGTGAACGACACTCGTTCGCCAGGCGTCGTGTGCAGCACCGTGACTGGGAGATCGAGCGCGGCAACTGCTGCAGCGAAGGCGTGAGGAGGATCGTAGAGGCGGCCGGGCAGCGCCCTCCGCATCCCGAAGGGATAGAGCGTCCCCCAGTGCACCGGGACGGCGAAGCGCGGTCGGATGATGGCAGCTGCCTGGGCGGCGCGGGCGGGGTCGAGGTGCCCGGCTCCGAGGTTGGGGCCCCACCCCCACACCGGAAGCAGGGCGACATCCACCTCGTCGGCAAAGTCGGCCATGGCGGGATAGATGTCAGTGTCGCCAGCGAAGTAGACACAGGCCGGTCCGGCGTCGAGCACGAAGCCGATCGCCGCGGCATGTGGGCCGAAGGGTTCACGTTTGCCGTCATGCACGGCTGCAACAGCGCGCACCGTCAGAGTGCCATCGATGTAGGTCTCGCCGACGACGAGTTCACACACGTTGCTGAAACCCTTGCTGCGCAACCAGATCGCTGATCCGGCCGGAGCCAGAATCGGAACGTCGAGCCCAAGCATCCGCAACGACGGGAGATCGCAGTGGTCATGGTGCAAGTGACTGATCAGCACGAGGTCGATGTCAGCGAAGTACGACCTCGGCAGCGGGACCGCATGCCGGGTCAGGAAGGTGACGCGCTGGCGGAGCACCGGATCGGTCAGAACTCTGCGTCCACCGATCTCGAGAAGCACTGTCGAGTGACCGAGAAAGGTCAACGCAGGCAGCTGCTCAGTCACGACGAAACACTACCCGCCGCATCTCGTTGCTCGGCGGACCACCCAGGCCGCACAGGACGAAGGACGACCCCCGACCGGGGGGGTGGTCGGGGGTCGTCCGTCTGAGGCGATCAGGGTTTAGGGCCTAGTACCAGCCCTTGGTCTGAAAGGCGTTCCACGCTCCGCACGGAGAGCCGTAGCGACCGCCGATGTAGGACAGCCCCCAGGCGATCTGGGTACGTGGGTTGGTCGCCCAGTCAGCCCCAGCCGAAGCCATTTTGCTGCCGGGAAGTGCTTGCGGAATTCCGTAGGCACCCGAAGCGTTTGAGGCCCGGTGAGACCAGCCGGACTCCCGCGACCACAGCCGGTCGAGGCACCCGAACTGGGCACCGGTCCAGCCGCGGTTGGCCGCCATTTGCTGGCCGAGAGCACGGTTGCTCCCGGGACGTACAGGGGCGTAGCTGCGGGCTGCGCGAGCCGCGGCAGCCTTGCGGGCGGCCTCTTTCGCTGCCGCCTTCTTGGCTGCCGCCTTCTTCGCCGCAGCCCTTTCGGCTGCGACCTTCACGGCTGCGACCTGGGCGCGCTCTGCGGCGGTGACAACCCTGCGGAGGTCGGCTTGCTGGGTGGTCAGGGGTGAGACAGGGGTGCTGTCGACGATCGGTCGTTCCGGCGCCGCGAAAGCAGCTTCTGTCACGCCAAGGGTGGCCAGGGACAGTGCGACAGCGGTGGCGACGGAGATCCCCCGGATGGAGATCCGGTGCATCTGGAGAGCTTCCTCTCGGAGTGCATGTGCCGAGGCCTGAACCCGTCAAACAGCAACGGGCCAGCAGCGACGCCATGCTCGAGACCCCTGCGCGGACCAGCCCTCAACCCCAGAAAGTCCGGGGTTTATCGAGGTTAGGCTCAGACCCGCTCCGCACAGTTCGGCGCCGCAATGAGGGCGCCTGAGGGATCGGGTGGCGTACGGCTCACGAGCACCGAAGCCTTCTGAATAAGCCAGGCGAGACGGGTGCGCGTTGGAGGGAAGTGGCCCCGACGAGGTTCATCGGGACGCCGTACGCGGGGTCGGACAAGGTCAACCATCGCAAGGTCTGCGGCCCGATGCCAACTCGAGAGAGGGTGGTTTAGGTCACAGACTGTGGATAACTACGGGCTGTGACGAGCCAATTCATCACACAGAGTGATGAAACGGACAGATCGACCCTAAGAGGCAGGTGCCGCGCTCAGACCGACAGGTCCTCGAGCATTTCGGTCACGAGCGCCGCGATGGGCGAACGCTCACTACGGGTCAAAGTGATGTGGGCGAACAACGGATGCCCCTTGAGCTTTTCGACCACGGCCACGACGCCGTCGTGCCGGCCTACCCGAAGGTTGTCGCGTTGCGCGACGTCATGGGTGAGGACCACCCGCGACCCCTGCCCGATCCTGGAAAGGACGGTCAGCAGCACGTTGCGTTCCAGGCTCTGTGCCTCGTCTACGACGACGAACGCATCGTGCAAGGAGCGACCCCGAATATGGGTGAGCGGAAGCACCTCAAGCATTCCGCGGTCCACGACCTCTTCGACAACCTCCGTGGTCATGAGTGCCGACAAGGTGTCGAAAACCGCCTGGCCCCAGGGGCTCATCTTCTCGGCCTCGGTGCCCGGCAGATAGCCGAGGTCCTGGCCGCCCACGGCATAGAGGGGTCGGAAGACCACGACCTT
Source organism: Actinomycetes bacterium (assembly GCA_031430645.1). Taxonomy (GTDB): domain Bacteria; phylum Actinomycetota; class Actinomycetes; order DATJPE01; family DATJPE01; genus JANPBY01. The sequence goes on along the minus strand of JANPBY010000009.1, from coordinate 2,653 downwards.
GCGGTGCTCGCGGCGCTCGAGGACCGACTCGAGTCCGGCGCACAAAGCGAGCGCGGACTTGCCGGTGCCCGCCCGCCCACCGAGGGAAATGATGCCGACCTCGGGGTCGAGAAGCAGGTCGAGGGCAATCCGTTGCTCGGCGCTGCGCCCGTGCAGCCCAAAGGCCTCCCGATCCCCGCGCACCAACCGGATCCGCTTGTCAGGGGTGACTCGGCCCAGCGCGCTTCCGCGGTCGCTCAGGAGAACCAAGCCCGTGTGGCACGGCAGGTCGCGGGCCACTGCGAGGTCGAGCACGTGCTCTTCATAGAGCAAGTCGAGCTCGGAGCCGTCGAGCTCGAGCTCGGTCATGCCGGTCCAGCCGGACTCGACGGCCAGCTCCGCGAGGTACTCCTCAGCCTGCAGCCCGACGGCTGAGGCCTTGACCCGCATGGGCAGGTCTTTGCTCACCAGCGTGACGTCATGGCCTTCGGCCTGCAGGTTGCGGGCAACGGCGAGGATGCGAGAGTCGTTGTCCCCCAACCGGAATCCGGCAGGCAAGATCGCTGAGTCAGTGTGATTGAGCTCTACCCTGATGCTGCCACCCGCTTCATTCGCGGGCAGGGGTTCATCGAGGCGGCCGTGTTTGACCCGGAGGTCGTCGAGCAGGCGCAGGGCCTGACGAGCGAAGTACCCGATCTCCGGGTGGGACCGCTTGGCCTCCAGCTCGGTGATCACCACGACAGGCAGAACGACCTCGTGCTCGTCGAAACGCAGCAGTGCGTGCGGATCGGAGAGCAGGACACTCGTGTCGAGGACGTACGTGCGGCGCGTTGCGCGGCGGCGGGTGGTTGCAGGCACGATTCGGGCCTCCCGGAACGGCCCGGCGCCCTGCCGGCCGTGGCTACTGACGCTACGTGTGACACCTCGGCGAACGGCGGAGGCGCCGACCAAGCCACCAGCGTGTCGTCTGTTCGTCAGGCTCCGTGGCGCCGCTGGCGTGCGGCGTAGGACCGAAGCGCGCGAAGGAAGTCCACACGCCGAAACGAGGGCCAATAGGCCTCGCAGAAATAGATCTCCGACCGTGCGCTCTGCCAGAGCAGGAACCCACCGAGGCGTTGTTCTCCGCTGGTGCGGATCACCAGATCAGGGTCCGGCTGCCCTTTGGTATAGAGGTGAGCGGCGATGTGGTCGGCATCGAGGAACTGGGCCAGGTCATCGAGAGAGGTCCCTTGGTCGGCGTGCTCCTGAAGCAGCGACCGAACCGCATCGGCGATCTCCCGGCGACCGCCGTACCCGACGGCGACGTTGACCGTCACACCCTGGATGTCCGCGGTCGCACCCGCGGCGGCCTTGAGCGCAGTCGTCGTGGTGTCAGGGAGGAGGTCGAGGGCACCCACCGGGTGGATCTTCCATCGACGGGTCTCCGCCAGCTCGGTGACCGTCTCCTCGATAATGCTGAGCAGCGGCGCCAGCTCGGCGTCTGGGCGCTCAAGGTTGTCGGTGGACAGCAGCCACACGGTGACGACCTCGACCCCGACGTCCTCACACCAGCCGACCAGATCCGCGATCTTGTCGGCTCCGGCCTGATGACCGTTGGCGGTGGGCTGCCCAGACTCACGAGCCCAGCGCCGGTTCCCATCGAGGATGACACCCACGTGACGTGGCAAGCGGGTCCGGTCGAGGGATCGCGCCAGCCGGGTCTCGTACGCCCCGTAAACGAGTCCGATCGGCCCCATGCGTCCTCCTTCGACTGCCAGGGTAGCGAGCCGGGCGTGGCCTCCGCGGGTGACCTGGAATCGCCGTCGCGGAATCGGGACAGAATCCTACTGACTGGTAACTTACGGAAGCGTAGGTTAGCATGGGGTCCATGAACGAGACCCTTCCTCCGACGGCTCCCGGCGACGCTGGAGCGGAGGGCGAGAGCCTCCTCCAACACGGGGCCATCACCCCCGAGGTCGAGGACCGGGTCGGCCGCACTCTCGACCGCACGGTCGGCGTGGCCGTCGAGCGCGCGGGGACCCACGTCCCTGCTGCGATGAAGCCGCGGCTGCGCGGCTGGCTGCACCTAGGCGCAGCTCCGATTGCTGCTATCGGCGGCATCGTCTTGATCTTCTTGGCTCGAGGCACCAGCGAGTTGGCCGCTGTCGCGGTCTACGCAGTCACGACGACCCTGTTGTTCACTGTGTCCGCGACCTATCACCGCGGCACCTGGTCACCGCGCACGCACAGCTGGCTCAAGCGCTTCGACCACGCCAACATCTTCTTGCTGATCGCGGGCACCTATACCCCGTTCACGGTCATCCTGCTCGAGGGTGGGCGGCAGGCTGCGTTGCTGTGGATCGTGTGGTCCGCTGCCGCGATCGGCGTTGCCTTCCGGGTGCTGTGGGTCGGTGCGCCGCGCTGGTTGTACGTCCCCGCCTACGTCGCCCTCGGTTGGACGGCGGTCTTTTTCCTCCCCGATTTCGCTGAGGACGGCGGCCTGGCCGTACTCCTCCTGCTCATCCTTGGCGGTGCGCTCTACACCGTGGGGGGCCTGGTCTACGCCTTGCGTCGACCAGATCCCTTCCCGGCGTGGTTCGGGTTCCACGAGGTCTTCCACGCCTTCACCCTCGGCGCCTACGTCGCCCAGTTCATCGCCGTGGTCATCGTGGTCGTCACCCGCTAACCCCCCCGC
>JANPBY010000008.1:0-1784 GCA_031430645.1 Actinomycetes bacterium | reverse complement strand
GAATTTGAATGGCTGGGTGTCCGCGCTGGCGGTGATTCCCAACGGTGACCTGACACAGCAACGGTGGAAACAGAACCCGGCGGCTACAACAGCATCCGGGGAAGGAGTTCCACCATGGGTAAGAAGGTCTATACGGACGAGTTCAAGCGGTCGGCGGTCGAGATGGTGGTGGTCCAGCGGCACACGCGGTCGTCGGTGGCCAAGCGGCTGGGCGTCAACTACCACACCCTGATCCAGTGGGTGAACGCGGCCAAGTCCGCGGCTTCGGAGTCGCTGGTCCCCAAGGACCTGCCTCCTGAGCAGCGCATCCGCGAACTCGAGAAGGAGAACGCCCGGCTCCGCATGGAGCGGGACATTTTAAAAAAAGCGACGGCCTACTTCGCGAAGGAGCACCTGTGAAGTTCGCCTTCATCAAGGACAACCGCGGCGTCTTTGACGTGGCGGTCATGTGCGCGGTGCTCAAGGTCGCCCCCGCGGGCTTCTACGCCTGGCTGGACCGGCCCGAGAGCCCCCGCGCTATCAGGGCCCGCCAGATCACCGAGCAGATCCGCGTGGTCCACGCCGAGAGCCGCGGCGTCTACGGCGGCATCAAGGTCACCAGGGCTCTCCGGTCCCGCGGCCACCAGGTCAACCGCAAGACCGTCGCCCGGCTCATGGCGGCGGCCGGGATCCGCTCGAAAGTGCGCAAGCGCTTCCGTGTCCGCACGACCGATTCCAACCACGCCAACCCGGTGGCGCCCAACACACTCAACCGGGGGTTCACCGTCCAGGAGATCGATCGGGTCTGGGCGGCGGACATCACGTACATCCCGACCGATGAGGGGTTCTTGTACCTGGCGGGAGTGATGGACCTGTGCAGCCGGCGGATCGTCGGCTGGAGCATGAACGTCTCGATGACGACCCAGCTCGTGGAGGATGCGCTCATCATGGCGCTGCGAACCCGGGTTGTACGCCGCGGCCTGCTCCACCACTCCGACCGCGGGGTGCAGTACACCAGCGGGCGGTACCGGGAGATCCTGGGCACGCACGGCATCGAGGCCAGCATGAGCCGCACGGGCGACTGCTACGACAACGCCGTCGTGGAGTCGTTCTGGGGCAAGCTCAAGACCGAGATGGCCTTCCATGAACACTTCGCAACGGCAAAAGAGGCGCGGAGGGCCGTGTTCGAGTACATCGAGGTGTTCTACAACCGCACACGCCTGCACGCCGCGATCGGTTACGTCAGCCCCGAAACGTTCGAGGCGAGCCGACGCGGGTAATCTTTGTGTGTCCACCGTTGCTGGGTCAGGTCAGTACTCCTTGCCGTCATCGGTCTGGTTGCCCACGGCGTCATAGGCGAAGGTTTGCGTCGTGCTCGTGGTGCCACCGCCGGTGCCCAGGGCGAAGGTCCGCGCCGTCAGCTCGTTGACGACGTTGAAGGTGGCATCGGCGCTGTGGTTCTCATCCCCGGCATCGGTGTAGGCCCCATCGCCGTCGAGGTCCAGGCGCCGGTACAGCCAGTTGCCGGTCTGGGAGAGCTTCGAGTCGGTCCCGTCCGTCCACTGCTCATCACGCGAAGGGCTCGAGAGCGTCGTCCCCGAGAGAGACCCTTCCTGCGCCCGCAGCAGCCTGCCCAGGTTGTCATTGGTGTACTTGACGTCGAAGTTCCGCGTGCCGCCGATACCGGTCTTGCGGAGGTTGTCCACGACGCCCACGATCGAGCCGCTCTTGTCCCAGTTCACATCGATGTGGTAGAAGTCCGTGGCCGCGGGCACATCCTTGACCCAGTGGGTCTTGATCGGACG
>JANPBY010000007.1:0-22682 GCA_031430645.1 Actinomycetes bacterium | reverse complement strand
CGCGCTGGCGGTGCTGCGCCGACGCCCGGATCGGGTGTCGGGGCTCGTCCTCGCCAACACCAAGGCGACGGCGGACGTCCCTGCGGCGCGCGAGAACCGTGAGCGCATCGCGGCTCTGGCCGAGGCCGAGGGTTCCGTGCGGGTGCTGCACGAGGAACTCGAGCCGAAGCTGCTGGGCGCGACAACGGTCGCCACTCGACCGGATCTGGTGTCCCTGGTGCATGCACAGGTCGCCTCCGCGGCTCCCGCAGCGGTCGCCTGGGCTCAGCGAGCCATGGCTGCTCGGCTGGACTCGCTCTCGACGCTGGCTGGCTGTGAGGTTCCCGTGCTGGTGGTTGCGGGCTCCGAGGACGCCTTGATGACCCAAGAGGACGCGCGAGCCATGGCCGACGCCGCACCTAGGTCGACCCTCGAGGTCCTGACCGGTGTTGGGCACCTTGGCTGCCTGGAGGCGCCTGATCGCTGGAACGTGGCCGTTGGCGCTCTGCTCGCGGCAGTCCGCTGATCCTTGCCCAACACGTGTAGGTCAGCTGGGCTCGTCCTGCGCGGCGGCCAGCGCCGCCGCTTCGCGGGCCGGTGAGATCCCGTGCTGGCGACTGTCCTCACGCGTCGCCGGCTCGCCCTCGGTCTGCATCCACGTCCACGTGTCGTTGACCGTGTCCTCGATCGGGCGGCAGGTGAGCCCTTCGCGCAATGCTGCCTTGACGTTGCCGTTGTGCAGGCCGGCGAACTCCCCGGTCGGCGGGACCCAGATCGGCATCTCGGTCCAGGGGGCGATCCCGGCTGCCTCGACGGTCTCGGGGGAGACCCACACCAGTTGGGCGTCGGATCGGGTCGCGGCTCGCGCGGCATCCAGGAGCCGGCCCATGGTTGTCGAGCCAGGGGGGCCGACGGCGTTGAAGGTGCCGCTCAGCCTGCGCTGGGCTCCCGCGAGCATCCACGCGGCCAGATCCCGGGCGTCGATGTACTGCAGAGGGCGTTCGCGGGGTCCGGGCGCCAGCACCCGCCCGCCGGCTTCCATCCGACGGAGCCACCAGGTGAGCCGGCCCACGTCTTCGAGTGGTCCCAGGACGAGCCCGGCGCGGGCGATCAGGGTTGAGCTGAAGCTCTCGAGGATGGCGAGCTCCGATCCCCGTTTGGCGCTGGCGTAGTCCAGGGCCGTGTCGTCGGACGGGTCGCCGTCGACGACCGGAGCGGACTCGTCGAGCCCGGTCCTGATCGGCCAGACGTACACCGACCTGCTGGAGACATAGCCGTAGTGACGGGTCCGGCCGGCCAGCAGCCGGGCGGACTCACGGACCACGCTCGGGGCACCGGACCAGGTGTCGAGCACGGCATCCCACTCGCCATCGCCGAGTGCAAGGCGGACCTGGTCGGGTTGAGTGCGGTCGGCCTTCAGCAGGGTCGCTTGCTCATTGCGTCGCCCGGTGGCGCCGCGGTTGAGGATGGTGACCTCGTCGCCTCGCGCGAGGGCGACCTCGACCATTGAGCGGCCGACGAAGTGGGTGCCGCCGAGGACGAGCACCCTCATGGGCGCTGCCTCTGCACCTTGGTAGTCACTGGGTGTTCGGCTGCCAGCCGCCGAGGTGCACGCACCTGCCAAGCATCGGTGAGTATCTCTGTCAGCTCGTCGACCACGATGTCGACCATGTGGACCAATACGATGGGGTAGCCGTCGTAGTGGGGCGTGGTGGAGTACGTCTGTGGCTGGGCGGCTATCAGCTCCTGCTTGTCCGCCTCGTGGGCCACCCACACGGCCAGGTCGCCTTCCTCTCGGATGCGGGCAAACAGCTTGTCTTTCACCCGGAACCCTGGGGTTCCGTAGGAAGGCTTTTCGGTGGTTGCGGGCAACGCCAGCGCGAGTCGGCGTATGTCGGCCTCCGTCACCATCAGACCGTCTCCTGTCGGGGGATGACGACTTCTTCGATGACCAGTTGGATGGCAGCCACCACAGGAACAGCGATGACGGCACCCACGAAACCGAGCAGGCTCCCGCCGATGAGCGCACCGACCAGGGCAGCTGCTGGATGGATGTTCACGGCCCGTCTCATGACTCGGGGGTAGATGACGTAGTTCTCGATCTGCTGATACACGATGAAGAACACCAAGGAGGCGATGCCCAGTCCGATCGACTGGGTGGAGGCGATCAGTGAGACCACGACCGCTCCGATGGTGGCGCCGACCATCGGGATCAGGGAGAACAACGCGATGAGCAGAGCGAGCGCGGAGGCGAAGTTCACGCCGGCGATCCGCAGGAAGAGATAGGCGGTGACCCCGGCGATCCCGCTGATGGCTAGCTGTCCGGTGACGTACCCTCCTGCCCGCAGGAGGATCGCGTCAGTCAGGCCAGCGATCCGCACGCGGCGCGTCGCCGGCACCATCCGGTAGGCCATGTCTTTCATGGGGTGGAAGGCCGCCAAGAAGTACAGCGTCAGGATCGTGATGGTGAGGATGCTGAAGACGACTCCAGCCAGCACCTGTGCGGCGCCGAGCACGCCACTGAAAAGCTCGTCGACCCTTCCGGTGAGCGAGTTCTGGATCTTGTCGATGATCTGGTACTTGTCGTCGAGGTTCTGAATCGTGGCGTTCTCGCGGAGCCGGTCGAAGATCCCGGGGAGGTTGTCCACTAGGGACGTGAGCTGGGTGACGAGCGCCGGTGCAATGAGCGCGACGAAGCCGGCCACCAGCAGGGCGAAGCCTCCGAAGACCACGGTGATCGCCAGGCCGCGCCGCAGGCCCCGGCGCTCGAGCCGGGACACGATCGGGTCCAGCCCGATGGCGAGGAAGGCTGCCACCACGATCGTCAGGAGCGGGCCGCTGACCTTGGCAGCCCCTTCGAAAAGGCTGTACGCAAGGAGCGCGCCCAGCGCGAAGCCGAACCCGATCGTGAACGGGGACTGCCGAAAGCGGGGGCCTGGGATGCCCAGGGGATAGGCCGTTGCGTCGTCATCGTCGGCATCAGCGGGCTTGGCCAACGACGCCGAGTATGTCGAAGCCGCATCGGCAGTGGCGGCGTTGGTCGGGACCTGACCCGGTTCGTCCTCCATGCGAGAGAGCGTACGTCTCAGGGCTGATCCTCGCGTGACAGCATGGCACCATGCCGTCTTTCGGAGCAGCCCCGGGTGTCGACGGGCGCCTCGACTACGCCGGAGCGATTTACGGCTCGTTGCTCGCCGCGTCGACGATCGTCGGCACTTCCGCGGCCAACCCGGCGGACACGAACTCCGCGCAGCTGCTCGCCGCGGTCGTGGTGACGTCGGTCGTTTTCTGGCTGATGCATGTTTACGTGCGAGTGGTGGGCAATGAGCTGCCGCGACGGGTTCCTTTGGCCGAGGCGATTCGACACTCGGTGCGCGAGGAGCTTCCGATCCTGTTGGCTGTCATTCCGCCAGCCTCGTTCATCATTGCGGAGATGCTGCTCGACGCGCCTGGTGACCGTGTGGGCTGGGGTGCGTTGTGGGTGGCTCTGGGCGGACAGGTCGTCTGGACGTGGCTCGCGCTGCGCCAGGTCCACGCTCGTCGCAGCGTTGAGGTGTTGTCGATGGCGGTCAGCCTGGCCTTGGGGCTCGTGCTGGTGGGGTTAAAGGTCGCACTGAGCCACTGAGCCACTGGCGCGTCGAGCGATCTGCCGTTCAGACGTCCCGGAACCGGTTGATCGCGTCGAGGTGTTGGGCGCGCAGCTCGTGGTCCGTGACGCCCAAGCCCTGCTCGGGGGCGAGGCACAGCACGCCGACCTTGCCTTGGTGCCGGTTCTGGTGGACGTCCAGGGCTGCCTGACCGACCTCGCTGAGGTCGTAGGTCTTGGACAGGGTCGGGTGGACTTTGCCGCGCTGGATGAGCCGATTGGCCTCCCAGGCTTCGCGGTAGTTCGCGAAGTGTGAGCCGATGATGCGTTTGAGCTGCATCCACAGATAGCGGTTGTCGTACTCGTGCATGTACCCCGACGTGGAGGCGCAGGTGACGATGGTGCCGCCCTTGCGCGCGACATAGACCGAGGCGCCGAATGTTTCCCGACCCGGGTGCTCGAAGACGATGTCGACGTCGTCACCACCGGTGAGCGCCCGGATGTCTCTGCCGAAGCGTTTCCATTCCTTGGGGTCCTGGGTGTGCTCGTCGCTCCAGAACTGGTAGCCGGCCGCGTTTCGGTCGATCACGAGCTCGGCCCCCATGGACCGAACCAGGTCGGCCTTCTCGGGGGAGGAGACGACGCAAACCGGGGTAGCGCCTCCGTTGAGCGCCATCTGGGTTGCGTAGGAGCCCAAGCCCCCAGAGGCCCCCCAGATCAGGACGATGTCGCCTTGCTTCATGCCGGCGCCGTTGCGTGAGACCAGTTGTCGATAGGCGGTGGAGTTGACGAGCCCCGGAGCGGCAGCTTCCTCCCACGTGAGGTGGGCGGGTTTGGTCAGCAGTTGGTTGGACTTCACGAGCGCCAGCTGTGCGAGCCCGCCGAAGTTGGTCTCGAAACCCCAGATCCGCTGCTCGGGGTCGAGCATGGTGTCGTTGTGACCGAGGGGGCTCTCGAGCTCCACCGACAAGCAGTGGGCGACCACTTCGTCACCGGGTTTCCAGGTGTGGACGCCAGGCCCGGTGCGCAGAACCACTCCGGACAGGTCGGAACCGATCACGTGATAAGGCAGGTCGTGGCGTTTGGCCAGCGGAGACGTACGGCCGTAACGCTCGAGGAAGCCGAAGGTGGAGACGGGTTCGAAGATCGACGTCCACACGGTGTTGTAGTTGATCGAGCTCGCCATGACGGCGATCACGGCTTCGCCCGGTCCCAGCTCAGGCGTTGGCACCTCGTCGAGGTGCAACGATCGCCGCGGGTCCTTGTCGCGGTTGGCGAGTCCCTCGAACATTGCTTCTTCGTCCTTGTGGACGGTGACGCCGGTATAGGACTCGGGAACGGGCAGTTCTGCGAAGGCTCCCGCGTCGCGGGCGAGGATCGCGTCCAGGATGTCCTTCATCGCGCGTCCTCCGATGTTGGGTGCTCGACGAGCTCGACCAGAACGCCGCCGGCGTCCTTGGGGTGGATGAAGTTGATGCGTGAGCCCGACGTGCCGGGGCGCGGCTGGTCGTAGAGCAGTCGTTGACCATCGGCACGCAGCCGTGCGCTCTCGGCGTCGATGTCGTCCACGGTGTAGGCGACGTGGTGGAGGCCCGGCCCGTTGCGGATGAGGAAGGCGGCGATCGTTGAGTCCTCGGTCAGCGGGATCAGCAGTTGGACGCAGGACCCGCTCTCCCCGACGGCCATCATTGCCTCACGCACCCCCTGGCCTTCGTTGGTCTCCTCGTGCACGCAGGTCATCCCCAGGAGCGTGGAGTAGAGCTGCTTGGCGGCTTCGAGGTCGGCGACGGCTACGCCGATGTGATCGATGCGGCTGAACACGAGGACTCCTCGGGGCTGCGGCAGCGGCGGGGCCGCTCCCTGGTGTTTGGCTTGCGCTGGCTATCGTGTCAGCCTGGTCTTGCACCCCGGGCACCGGGGATCTGGAGGGAGTTCGTCATGAGCGGCACGCCATCGGTCATCGTCGCCGGCGCCCGTACCCCTATGGGGCGGCTGCTCGGTTCGCTCAAGGACTTCTCCGGGTCCGACCTCGGGGGGGTCGCGATCAAAGCGGCCCTCGCGCGCGCACGCGTCGCTCCCGAGCAGGTGGACTACGTGATCATGGGGCAGGTGCTCCTCGGCGGCGCCGGCCAGTGCCCGGCCCGCCAGGCGGCGGTCAAGGGTGGGATTCCCATGACTACTCCGTCGCTCACCATCAACAAGGTCTGCTTGTCCGGCATCGACGCGATTGCCCTTGCCGACCAGCTGATCCGCGCTGGGGAGTTCGACATCGTCGTGGCCGGCGGTCAGGAGTCGATGACCCAGGCGCCACACCTGCTGGCGAACGGCCGTACGGGAACGAAGTTCGGCGACTCGACGCTGGTCGACTCGATGAACCGCGACGCCCTCGCTGACTCCTTCGACTCGATCTCGATGGGACAACTCACCGAGCGCGCGAACGAGACCCACCACCTGACGCGCGAGGAGCAGGACCGCTTCTCCGCGCGATCCCATCAGCTCGCGGCGGCGGCCCAGAAGAATGGGATCTTCGCCGAAGAGATCGCCCCGGTCGAGATCCCCCAGCGCAAAGGCGACCCGATCGTCTTCTCCGACGATGAGGGCATCCGGGTGGATACGACGCTGGAGAGCCTCAGCCGGCTCAAGTCGGCGTTTGCGTCGGACGGAACCATCACTGCTGGTTCGTCCTCCCAGATCTCCGACGGCGCCTGTGCAGTCGTGGTCATGAGCAAGGCCAAGGCCGAGGAGCTCGGGCTCACTTGGTTGGCCGAGATCGGCGCGCACGGCGTCGTGGCCGGCCCCGACAACACCCTCCAGAGCCAGCCGGCCAATGCCATCCGCAAGGCGTGCGCCCGCGAGGGGATCAGCCCGGCTGACCTCGATCTGGTGGAGCTCAATGAGGCCTTCGCGGCTGTGGGCATCGTTTCTTCTCGGGAGCTCGGGATCGCCGAGGACAAGGTCAACGTCAACGGCGGAGCGATCGCCCTTGGACATCCGGTCGGTATGAGTGGCGCTCGGATCGCCTTGCACCTGGCCCTGGAGCTGAAACGTCGTGGTGGTGGAGTCGGAGCGGCGGCCCTGTGCGGTGGCGGGGGTCAGGGAGACGCTCTGATCATCCGTGTGCCGGTGGCCTGAGCAGGGTCGTGGTCCGGGGCGAACCGATGTCTGGCGGAGTTGGGTCCCCACGTGGTGGTTGAGGACGTCTCGGACCTCGTGGACCGGGCGCGGCGTGGTGACCCACGCGCGGTGGCCCGACTCATATCCTGGGTCGAGGACGGCTCCGAGCGGTTGAGCGCTGTCGCTGCGGCGCTGCTGCCGTACGTCGGACAGGCCCGCGTGATCGGGCTCACCGGTTCCCCAGGGGTTGGGAAGTCCACCACGACCTCCGGGCTGGTCGGGGCCTTTCGTGCGCGCGGTCAGCGGGTCGGGGTGCTGGCCGTCGACCCGACGTCGCCGTTCAGTGGGGGCGCGTTGTTGGGCGACCGGATCCGGATGCAGGAGCACGCGTTGGACCCGGAGGTATTCATCCGCTCGATGGCGACGCGCGGACGGCTCGGGGGGCTGGCCTGGGCGACACCGGCAGCCGTACGCGTGCTGGACGGCGCCGGCTGCGACGTCGTCCTGGTCGAGACCGTCGGCGTGGGGCAGTCGGAGGTCGAGGTGGTGGGGACGGCTGACACCACCGTGGTGCTCGTGGCTCCGGGGATGGGTGACGGCATCCAGGCCGCCAAGGCGGGGATCCTCGAGATCGGCGACGTCTATGTCGTGAACAAGGCCGACCGGGACGGCGCAGACACGGCCGCGCGCGAGTTGCGCCACATGCTCACCTTGGGGGAGGGCCGCGGCGCCGGTGGGTGGCGACCCCCCGTGTTGAAGTGCGTCGCCTCGCGTGGCGAGGGGATCGATGAGCTGGTGACCGCCCTGGATGCGCATGCTGCCTGGTTGACGGAGTCCGGCGGGCTCGCTGAACGCCGCCGCCGCCGCGTCCGCGCCGAGGTGGAGGCGCTGGCCCTCGAGATCCACCGCAGCCGTCTCGCGGTTGGCGCGGCAACAGGCCTAGACCTCGACACCCTGGTGAGTCGGGTGCTCGCCGGTGACCTCGACCCCTACGCCGCCGCCACCCTCGCCGCGAGTGCAAGGACCCCTTTCCCCCTTACTTAGCGGGGTTTCGGGCACTCACGCCGCCAGGAAGGGCACGACGGTGACGAGCGGCAGTGGCCTTCCGAGGAGGCTTTGGCGGGCTCTGAGAACCTCCTGCACGACGCGCTCCTCGTCCCGGCGGAATTGCTCGGGGACGACAGGCACCACCACGATGCCGTACGACGTCATCCGGCGCTGACGCCCGAGCGTGGCGGCCCAGCGCCGGCCCGCGTGGTACTCCCGAGACTCGATCTCCAGGGCCATCCCCGTCACCGGGCAGTAGCCGTCCGTGCGGGCGATGAAGTCGCCTTCGGGTGAGTAGAGGCGCGGGTTCCAAACCATCGGGGGGAGCCCTCGCGCTTCCCATGCCTGCCGAAACTCCGCCTCAGGGGCTGAGGCGGAACCCGAGCGGAACTCGCGCACGACATCTCGGATCAGCGCGGTCCAACGCCGCTGCCCGGCCTCGAGCTCCTGCTCGAGCTGATCGACGGTGATGCGCTCGCCCTGAAGAGCCTCCAAGATGACCGCGCGAGTGAGCCGTTGATCGGGTACGTGCCGGGCGGCGTCGAACAGCGCTCGCGAAAAGGGGGCGAGCGGCCGGTGGTGCAGGGGTACCGGCGGAGGCAACCTGAAGGTCCGCTCGATGCGTGCGAAACTGCGCGACGCTCGCTTGCGGTCGTGCCCGATCAGGACATGGATCGGTGCAACGCGCGGGTCCTCCGGTAGGTAGCGGCTCCCATAGTGCTGGAGTGCCGCGGATCCGGTGAGGAGGCTGGGTGAACCCGCGTAGAGCAGGACGGCCGTCTCGCGATCCCCCAGGGTCAGCTCACGCCTGCCAGTGAAATAGGTGGCGGGGAGCACACGTTGGAGTGGGCCACCTGTGCGGGTCAGCCGGGAGATGGTCGACCTTGGCATGTCCAACGCCACGAGCTGCCTCATCAGAACGAAGCCGCCCTGTCGGTCGCTCAGGTCGTCGATGCTGGCGCTCAGGTCGGCCGGGAGTAGTCGTGGCACCTGGCGATGATTGAACGTTCGCCGTGATCGCCGCCAGGCCGTACGACTCATCTGTGCACAACGTGAACCTGTGAGTCCCCGAAACCCCGCAAAGTAAGGGGGGAAGGGGTCCTTGCACCACTACCGGGACTCCCAGGCGTCCGGGTCGACGGTGAGGTCCTTGATGGCCGGGGGGAGGCGGTCATTGGCGATCTCGGCCAGGGTCACCTCGTCCAGGATGTTGCGCAAAGCGGCCCGGGTTGCGACCCACACGTCTTGGAGTCGTACGGCCGGTCCGGTGTAGGCCGCGTTCTCGGGGCGATCACCGCGAACGGCCGCCAGCGGGCCATCGAGGGCTCGCACCACGTCTGCCACGGTGACCGTCGATGCGGGCCGCGCGAGCCTGAACCCTCCGGCCGAACCACGCCGGCTGATCACGATCCCGGACTTGCGAAGCTCGCCAAGGATCACTTCGAGGAAGGGTGCAGGGATCGCCTGAGCCTCGGCGAGCTGGTCGCGGGTCACCAGCCGGTCACCGGATTCCGCCGCGGCCGCGAGCTCTAGGAGCGCCCGCATGGCGTAATCGACGCGCGCAGAGACATGCACGTGCGCATTGTGACCCGCCGAAAGCGCGAGGGCGGGCAAACACGCCCCGAAGCGTCGCGCCACGCCGCTGGGCGCCAGGGTGGCCCTACCCTGGGGTGTGACGGCCGACTCCTACGGGTGAGCGTCGGCGTCACACCGTGAGGAGCCGCATGGACGCAGCCGGCATCGAAGACGGCCGAGTCCGCTGGCGGCAGGCATACGCCGAGGCCGAAGCTGCCCAGCGCCTCCGGGACGCTGACTTCACGACGCTCTCCGGGGCTCCAGTCGACCCGGTGTACGGGCCTCCGCCCGGTGCCGACGTTCCGGGCTTCGAAGATGTCGGCTGGCCGGGTGAGCATCCATTCACCCGGGGGCTGCACGCCACGGGCTACCGCGGCCGGCCGTGGACGATCCGGCAGTTCGCCGGCTTCGGTAACGCGGTGCACACCAACGAGCGGTTCCACGCGATCCTCGAAGCCGGGGGCGGTGGATTGTCGGTGGCCTTCGACATGCCCACGCTCATGGGTCTGGACTCCGACGACGCTCGTTCGTTGGGCGAGGTCGGGCACTGTGGCGTCGCGATTGACTCAGCTGTCGACATGGACGTGCTCTTCGCTGGGATCCCGCTTGCCGACGTCACGACCTCGATGACCATCAGCGGCCCAGCCGTACCGATCTTCTGCATGTACGTCGTGGCAGCCGAACGCCAGGGTGCAGATGTCAGCCGACTGAACGGCACCTTGCAGACCGACATCTTCAAGGAGTACATCGCGCAGAAGGAGTGGCTCTTTCCCCCGGAGCCGCATCTTCGGCTGATCGGCGATCTGATGGAGTGGACCACCGACACCATGCCGGCCTACAAGCCGCTCTCGGTGTCGGGCTATCACATCAGAGAGGCCGGCTCGACGGCTGCCCAGGAACTCGCGTTCACCCTCGCCGACGGCTTCGGCTATGTCGAACTCGGCCTCTCCCGGGGGCTCGACATCGAGGAGTTCGCACCGGGTTTGTCGTTCTTCTTCGACGCGCACATCGACTTCTTCGAGGAGATTGCGAAGTTCAGGGCGGCTCGCCGGATCTGGGCACGGTGGATGCGCGACGTCTACGGCGCGCGCTCCGACAAGGCCCAGTGGCTGCGGTTCCACACCCAGACCGCAGGGGTGTCGCTGACGGCGCAACAGCCCGACAACAACATCGTGCGTACGGCTGTCGAAGCCCTCGCCGCGGTCCTTGGTGGCACGAACTCGTTGCACACCAACGCTTTGGACGAGGTTCTCGCCTTGCCGAGCGCCAAGGCGGCCGAGATCGCTTTGCGCACTCAGCAGGTGATCCTCGAAGAGACTGGGGTCGCCAACGTGATCGATCCGCTGGGTGGGTCGTGGTATGTCGAGGCCTTGACCGACCGTATGGAGGCCGAGGCCGAGGCGATCTTCGCCCGGATCCGCGACCTCGGGAGTGACGCGACCATGACGTCCGGCATCCTTCGAGGCATCGAGGACGGGTGGTTCACCGGCGAGATCGCTGATGCTGCCTTTGCCTACCAACGCGCCCATGAGAAGGGCGAGAAGCGGGTGGTGGGCGTCAATGCTCACCTCGACACCATCGAGGAGCCGCTGGAGATCCTGCGCGTTTCCCACGAGGTGGAACGCGAGCAGGTCGCCGCACTCCAGGAGCGTCGGCATGGACGCTCAATCGCGGCGGTGCATGCGGCGCTGGGAGCCCTGGATATGGCCGCTCGTGACGCCGACAACCTGATTGAGCCGATGCTGGTCGCGGCGCGGGCCGAAGCGACCCTCGGAGAGATCTGCGGGGTGCTGCGCGAGGTGTTCGGGGGCCATACCGAGCCGGCCCGGATCTGAGGCACCGGACCGGTGGCCAGGGGGCGCGTTGGCGCCCGGCACCGGTCCTCGGAGAGAATGGTCAGGTGAGTGGAACTCCCCCCATCCCGACCGGCCCTCTCCAAGGGGCGTACGGCGCCGTCGATCTCGCGGCCCTGGCTGCCCAGAGCGCGGCTCGTGAGCGTGCCCTCGCCGCGCGGGAGGCCGCTCAAGCCTCAGGCGTCGAAGCCGTCGCCGGACCGGTCGTCATCGACGTCACCGAGGCCACCTTCCAGATCGAGGTCCTCGAACGATCGATGACCGTCCCAGTCGTCCTGGACTTCTGGGCTGAGTGGTGTGCCCCGTGCAAGCAGCTGTCGCCGATCCTTGAGCGGTTCGCGTCCGAGGACGCCGGGTCGTGGGTGCTCGCCAAGATCGACGTCGATGCCAACCAACAACTGTCGGCTGCGGCTCAGGTGCAGAGCATCCCGACCGTTCACGTGGTCTGGCAAGGTCAGTTGGTGCCTGGGTTCAACGGCGCCCTTCCCGAACCTCAGGTCCGGGCGTTCCTGGACGAGGTGATCAAGCTCGCCTCAGAAGGCGCCCTCGAGGGAGAGCCGGGTGATGCCACGGCAGGTGAACCGATCGAGCCCGAGCTCCTCGAAGCTGTCCAGGCCCTCGACGCGGGCGACTTGGTCACAGCCAAGGATGCCTACGAAAGGCTGCTCGTCAGGCGGCCCGGAGACGGGATGGCTACCGGAGGGCTTGCCCAGATCGCCCTCGTCGAGCGGGCAAGCGCGCTCGACCCCGCGACCGTCCAGCAGGCAGCTGAGGACCGGCCCGATGACGTTGCGGCGCAGTGCTCCGCGGCTGATATGGACGTGCTCGGTGGGCACATCGAGGACGCCTTCGCCCGGTTGATCGACCTCGTCCGGCGTACGTCTGATGAGGAGCGCACCCAAGCCCGCACCCACCTGGTCAGTCTCTTCGATTTGCTCGGGCCGGACGACCCGCGCGTCATGGCCGCGCGTACGGCCCTGGCCAACGCCCTCTTCTGAGGTCAGCGTTCGAGGAAGCAGGTCCAGCCTCCTTGCCAGACAAACGGAGAACTGATCGCGTCACCGAGCGGCCTTCCGGCTAGCAGGTGATCGAGAGCGAACCAGGTCGCCGCGTGCCCCACCAGCAGCACCCGCTCACCGTCACGCTCGCCAGAGATCTCCGCGAGGAGGGAGTCGATGCCGGCGACCACGTCCTGGTAGCTCTGGCCACCTGGAAACGGCACCTCCAGGTGTTCGAGGCGTTGTCCGTGCACCACCCCGACGAGCGCGCCGTTCAACGATCCGTAGTCGCACTCCCGCAACCGCCGGTCAAAGACGATCGGGATCTGCGAGCCGGCGAAGGCGATCTCGACGGTCTCGACGGCACGCGCGAGGTCTGAGCAGAAGACAACCGACAGGCCGTCGTCCTTCCGTCGTAGGCCGAGCTCGCGGGCGTTCCCCCGGCCAGTTGCGGACAGCTCACCCGGCAGCCAGCCGGTGGCGCGGCCTTCCTCGTTGTCGACGGTCGTGGCGTGCGTCTCGTACACCAGCGTCACGGTCACCGGAGAGGCAGTCTCAGCTCGGGGTGGAACGGAGCCAGACGGTGCCCAACGGCGGGATGCGTACGGTCGCTGACGCGGGCATCCCGTGCCAGGCGGCGTCGGTCGCCTCAACGGCCCCGAGGTTGCCGACCCCTCCGCCGCAGTAAACCTCGGCGTCGGTGTTGAGCACCTCGTCCCAGCGGCCTGTCCAAGGCAAGCCCAGCCGGTAGTTGTCGTGCGGCATCGCGGCGAAGTTGGAGATGCAAGCCAGCGCCCCACCTTCGGTGTCCCACCGCAGGAACGAGAAGGTGTTTCCGCTGGCGTCGTTGGCGTCGATCCACTCGAACCCGCGGGGCTCGAGGTCCAGCGCCCACAGGGCAGGAGTCTCCTTGTAGACCCGGTTGAGGTCCTTGACGCATCCGTGCACACCGCGGTGGTCGGCATGGTCGAGCAGCCACCAGTCCAGACCTCGCCCTTCGGACCACTCGGCCTCCTGGGCGATCTCCGCACCCATAAAGATCAGCTGCTTGCCCGGGTGTGCCCACATGAAAGCCAGGTACGCCCGCAAGGTCGCCAGCTGTTGCCAACGATCCCCAGGCACCTTGCGCAGCAACGATCCCTTGCCGTGCACGACCTCGTCGTGGGAGATCGGCAGGACGTACTGCTCGCTCCACGCATACATGAGCGCGAACGTCATCTGGTGGTGGTGCCACTGGCGATGGACCGGTTCGTGCGACAAGTAGGCGAGGGAGTCGTGCATCCAGCCCATGTTCCACTTGAAGCCGAAGCCAAGCCCCCCGAGATGGGTCGCGCGGGTGACGCCGGGCCAGGCCGTTGACTCCTCGGCGATGGTGACCACACCGCCGATGCGCTTGTAGACGGTGGCGTTGGCCTCTTGAAGGAACGCGACGGCTTCGAGATTCTCGCGACCCCCATAGATGTTCGGCGCCCACTCACCCTCCTCGCGGCTGTAGTCGAGGTAGAGCATCGAAGCGACCGCGTCGACGCGCAGGCCGTCGATGTGGAATTCCTCAAGCCAGTACGCCGCATTCGCGACCAGGAAGTTGCGGACCTCCTTGCGACCGAAGTCGAAGACCAGCGTGCCCCAGTCGGGCTGCTCACCCCGGCGCGGGTCTGCGTGCTCGTACAAAGTGGGGCCGTCAAACTTCGCCAGCGCCCACGAGTCCTTGGGAAAGTGGCCCGGTACCCAGTCGAGGAGGACGCCGATTCCGGCCTGGTGCAGGCGGTCGACGAGGAGGCGGAAATCGTCGGGTGTGCCAAACCGTGACGTGGGCGCGTAGTAACTCGTGACCTGATAGCCCCACGAGGGGGGGTAGGGGTGCTC
This sequence comes from Actinomycetes bacterium, assembly GCA_031430645.1. Lineage (GTDB taxonomy): Bacteria > Actinomycetota > Actinomycetes > DATJPE01 > DATJPE01 > JANPBY01. The sequence goes on along the minus strand of JANPBY010000007.1, from coordinate 8,664 downwards.
GGCGACCGGGAGCAGCTCGATGTGGGTGAATCCGAGGTCGGAGACATACGCCACGAGCTCATCAGCGAGCTGGGCGTAGGAGAGGCCGGGGCGCCAGGACCCAAGATGAACCTCATAGGTGCTCATCGGACCTTGGTGTGGGTTCTTGGTCGACCGTCGGTTCATCCAGTCGTCGTCAGCCCAGACGTGGCTGGAGGAGAAGACGCGCGACGCAGTGGCGGGGGGGACCTCAGTGGCCTGCGCCATCGGATCGGCCTTGAGCCGGTGCACGCCATCGCTGCCGTGCACTTCGAACTTGTAGCGATTGCCGTCGCCCACACCCGGGACGAAGATCTCCCACACGCCCGTAGAGCCCAGCGACCGCATCGGGTGCATACGGCCGTCCCACTGGTTGAAGTCACCGACAACGCGGACACCGCGCGCATTGGGTGCCCACACGGCAAATGAGGTGCCTGTGACCTTCCCGAGCGGGCCGTCGTAGTGCCGTACGTGGGCGCCGAGAACTTCCCACAGCTGCTCGTGCCTTCCCTCGCCAAACAGGTGGAGGTCCATCTCGCCGAGGGTGGGCAGGAAGCGGTACGGGTCATCCTCACGGACGGGTCCAACCCCGTGATCGACCTCGAGCCGGTAGTCGGTGACCGCGTCGAGTGGGAGCACTGCGGAGAACACGCCCTCGTGCACGTGGGCCAACGGGAACCGCTCGGTGTCGGTGATCACCGTGACCGAGCTCGCCAAGGGGCGCAGGGTGCGAACGGCGATCCCGCCAGGCACGGGGTGCGGTCCAAGGAGGCTGTGCGGGTCGTGATGGTCCCCGCGCAGGATTGCTTCGATCGTGGCGGGGTCGGGCTGATCCAGCTGCGGGGGAGTGGGTGCCACAGGGTCAGCCTGCCAGTCGTTCGATCGCGGCGAGCGGGATCGGCACCCAAGTCGGCCGCATCCGGGCCTCGTAGACGACCTCGTACACCGCCTTCTCCGCCTCGTAGGCACGCAGGAGGACGGTGTCCACGCGAGGGTCTCGTCCGGCAGATCGCCCGTAGCCTGAGCAGAAGGCCGCCCGGTTGCGTTCGGCCCACTCAAGGCCTCGATAGGCGGCCTGGGCGCCGGCCAAGGCCTCGATGTCACCGTCGGACTGGTGGGCGGCGTAGTCGAAGGACCGAAGCATGCCGGCTACATCGCGATGCGGGCTGTCCAAAGCGCGGCGTTCGAAGACTGGTCGAGACGGTTCGCCTTCGAAGTCCAAGAGCTTCCAACCCGTGGCGACGCGCATGGTCTGCCCGAGGTGGAGATCGCCGTGCACGCGCTGGACCGGTACTGGGGCATCCAGTCGCGCAAGGTCGTCGTAGGCGACGGAGATCACCGTGGCGTACGGCTCGAGCACCGGCGCAGCCAGCACGGCTTCGTCGAGGCTTGCCTGAAGCTGCGCGGCTCGTGCCCGAAGTTCGACCGGTCCCCAGGTGCTGGTAGGAAGCGCCTCCCGCAAGGCGGCGTGAACCTCCGCGGTCACCTCACCCAGTCGTTCGGCTTCGGCAGCAAAGTCACCTCCGACCTCGTCGGCATGCAGATCGCCCTCACGGACGAGGTCCCGCACTGAACTCTTGGCCAGGTCCCAGCCCTCGACGCCACCGACGAGGAACTCCTGGGCGAAGGCGAGGGTGCCGGCGGGGGAGTCGATCCAGCCGTACGCCTTGGCCACATGGTGGCAACCCACGTCGGCCAGCGCAGCATGGATTTCTACGTCCGGGTGCAGCCCGGGTTGGGGTCGGCGATAGACCTTGAGCACCAAGCTGTCGCCATAGACCAGCGAGGTGTTGGACTGTTCGGCAGTCATGACCAAGCTCGGTCCGGCGTCGGGCCAGGGATCCGGGCCAGCGAGTCGGGCGTCGAGCCCGGCGATCTCACGAGAGCCGTCGAGAAGGGCCAGCCAGTCATCGGTGACCTCGCGGTCGTGCAGGGCGTCATAGAGCGTGTGATCGTCGCGTTGTCCGACCAGGACGTGCGACAACCGGCTGAGCGGGCGGCTTCGGTGCTCCACCACGAGGTGGTAAGCCACGGGGACGTCATCCTCCTCCACGTGGACGAGCCACAACTCCACCAGGGGTGACTCCCGGATTGTTGCGAGCACCTCCACATCGGTCACGCGGAAGGGCCGGTCCTTAGCGGCAAACCAGCGCTGTCGCTCGAGAAACGCGGCTAGCCCATCGACGCTTGGCGTGGACATCAGGCTGCTTCCAGCCGGAACCAGTAGAAGGAGTGCGGACCAAGCGTCAGCAGGTACGGCAGTTCGCCGATCCGGGGGAAGTCGACACCACCGGTGAGCTCGACCGGCCGCATGCCCTCGTAGTGGCGCAGATCCAACTCCACGGGCTGCGGGAAGCGCGAGAGATTGTTGACGCAGATAACGACGTCCTCGTCGTGGGTCCGGGCATAGGACAGAACCGAGGGGTTGCTACCCCCGAGGTCGATGAACGTGCCAAGCCCGAAGGCCGCGTGCTCCTTGCGCACGTGGATCATCCGTCGGGTCCAGTTGAGCAGGGAGGCCGTGGTGCGCAGCTGTGCCTCGACGTTGGTCACCTGGAAGCCGTAAACCGGGTCGGCGACCACGGGGGCGTACAAGCGACCCGGATCGCAGGTCGAGAAGCCGGCGTTTCGGTCGGGAGTCCACTGCATGGGCGTACGTACGCCGTCCCGGTCGGCCAGCCAGATGTTGTCACCCATGCCGATCTCATCCCCGTAATAGAGGACGGGTGAACCTGGCAGGGACAGCAGAAGTGCGGTGAACAGACGGATCTGAGCCGGGTCGTTGTCGAGGAGCGGTGCCAGCCGTCGTCGGATCCCGATGTTGGCCTTCATCCGCGGGTCGCGCGCGTACTCGGAGTACATGTAGTCGCGCTCTTCGTCGGTGACCATCTCAAGGGTCAGTTCGTCATGGTTGCGCAGAAAGATGCCCCACTGGCAGCGGTCGGGAATGGCTGGCGTGCGGCCGAGAATCTCGGTGACGGGCACCCTTGACTCACGCCTGACAGCCATGAAAAGCCTTGGCATCAGGGGAAAGTGGAACGCCATGTGGAACTCGTCGCCGCCGGTGGCCGGGTCCCCGAGGTAGTCGACGACGTCCTCCGGCCACTGGTTGGCCTCGGCAAGCAGCACGGTGTCGGGATAGAGCCGGTCGACCTCGGTGCGCATCCGTTTGAGGAAGGCGTGGGTCGCGGGGAGGTTCTCGCAGTTCGTCCCCTCTTCCTCGAAGAGGTAAGGGACAGCGTCGCAGCGGAATCCGTCGATTCCGAGATCGAGCCAGAACCGCAAGGCCTCGAGGACGGCCGCCTCGACAGCGGGATTCTCGTAGTTGAGATCGGGCTGGTGACTGAAGAACCGGTGCCAGAAGTACTGCTTGCGCACGGGGTCGAAGGTCCAGTTCGAGGTCTCGGTGTCGACAAAGATGATCCGCGCGTCGCCGTATCCGTCGTCGGTGTCGGACCAGACGTAGAAGTCGCCAAAGGGACCTTCGGGGTCGCTGCGACTTGCCTGGAACCACGCGTGCTGGTCGCTCGTGTGGTTCATGACGAAGTCGATGATGACCTTCAGTCCGCGTTCATGGGCCGCTTCGACGAACGTGACGAAGTCCCCGAGCGTGCCGAACTCGGGCAGCACCTCAGTGAAGTGCGCGACGTCATAACCACCGTCGCGCAAGGGTGAGGCGAAGAATGGAGGGATCCACAGGCAGTCGACCCCAAGCCAGGTCAGGTAGTCCAACTTGCTCGTCAGCCCGCGCAGGTCGCCGGACCCGTCTCCGTCGGCATCGGAGAACGCGCGAACGAGGACTTCGTAGAAGACGGCTCGTTTGAACCAGTCCGGGTCGGGGGCGTGCGAGGCTGGGTAATCGCCTTCGGTCACGACGTACGCCGGACGTGCAACACATGCGCCGGCTCGTCGAAGGGGTCCAGCCGCACGTAGTTGTCCTGGCCCCAACCGAAGGTCGCACCGGTGATCTCGTCGTGGGCAGCGAAGTGGTCGCCCCAGTCGAGGCCGAGCGCCGGCATGTCAAGGCGCACGGTGGTCTCCCGGGTGCCGTGGGGGTCGAGGTTCACGACGCAGAGCACGATGTCCTCGCCCTCGAGTTTGGAGTAGCAGATGACCTGGTCGCTGTCGCTGTGGTGGAAGCTCAGATTGCGTAGTCGATGAAGGGCCGGGTGCGCGGCGCGGATCGCGTTGAGCCCGGTGATGTAGGGCTCCAGGGTTCGCCCCTCAGCCGTTGCCTTGGCCCAGTCGCGAGGGTGATAGTCGTACTTCTCGGAGTTGAGGTATTCCTCGCTCCCCGGCCGGACGGCGACGTGCTCGAAGAGCTCGTATCCCGCATAGACACCCCAGGTCGGCGAAAGCGTCGCTGCGAGGACGGCTCGGATCTTGAAGGCCGGCGGCCCGCCGTACTGCAGCGAGGCGTGGAGGATGTCGGGGGTGTTGACGAAGAGGTTCGGGCGGAAAACGTGTGCGGTCTCGTGCGCGAGTTGGGTGAAGTACTCCTCGAGCTCCCATTTTTCGGTGCGCCAGGTGAAGTACGTGTAGGACTGGTGGAACCCAACGGCAGCGAGCTGCCGCATCATCGCGGGGCGCGTGAACGCCTCCGCCAGAAAGAGCACATCGGGGTCGCTCGTGCGCACCTCTGCGAGCAGCTCCTCCCAGAAGTGCACGGGCTTGGTGTGCGGGTTGTCGACCCGGAAGATCCGGATTCCGTGGGACATCCAGTGCTGAAGCACCCGCAGTGCCTCGGCGTAGAGGCCGGCGTAGTCGCGGTCGAAGTTGAGCGGATAGATGTCTTGGTACTTCTTTGGCGGGTTCTCTGCATAGGCGATCGATCCGTCGACCCGCTCGCTGAACCAGTCTGGGTGCGTGGTCACCCATGGGTGATCCGGGGAGGCCTGCAAGGCATAGTCCAGGGCGATCTCGAGGCCGTTGCCCCGTGCGCAAGCGACGAAGGCGTCGAAGTCGGCAAGGGTGCCGAGGTCGGGGTGGATCGCGTCATGCCCGCCTTCGGCGGAGCCGATCGCCCACGGGACACCAGGGTCGTGTGGCCCGGGGGTCAAGGTGTTGTTGGGTCCCTTGCGGTGGCTCCTGCCGATCGGGTGGATGGGTGGCAGATACAGGACATCGAAGCCCATCGCGGCCACGGCCGGAATGCGTTCCATGGCCGTACGAAACGTTCCTGACTTGGTGCCCTTCTTCCCTGTCGAGTCGAGGACGGCACCCTCTGACCGTGGGAAGAACTCATACCAGCTGCCGTAGAGCGCGCGTTCACGATCGACCTGCAGCGGGTATCGAGGCGAGCCTGTGACCAAGTCACGCAGCGGGTGTCGGTCGAGTAGCTCCCGGACCGCGGCTGTGCCAGCGGCGGCCAAGCGGGTCTCCGGAGGTAGGGAGGCGTCGCGCAGGGAGGCCGCGACCTCGAGCAGCATGGCCCGTCCGCCAGCCTGGGCAACAGGCTTCGGCAGGGCAGCGGCGGCACGCTCGAAGAGCCGGGCACCCTCTTCGCCCACGAGTCCGACGTCCAGCCCTGACGGCAGTTTGATCTCTGCGGTGTGCAGCCAGGTGGCGAAGGGGTCGCTCCACGCCTCAATCTGATAGGTCCAGTCACCCTCGGCCGTGGGGCAGACCTCAGCAACCCAGCGGTCCGGTTCCTGGCCGTAGCGCCGCATCGGGGTCCACGGTGACTTGGGTGCACCCTTCGGGCCGCGCAGCACGACGTTGGCCGCGACCGCGTCGTGACCCTCGCGAAAGATGGTGGCCGTGACCGGAAACGTCTCGCCCACCACGGCTTTGGCCGGCCATCGACCGCCGTCTTCAAGCGGGGCGACGTCACGGATCGGCATCCGGCCGGTGGCGGGGGTCACAGTGCTCATCGTGGCGACCGTATCCAACCTTGGAACCGCCTGGGACGGGCCGCAAGAAATTGCGGATTTCGCAAGAAGTGAACACGCCGATCCGTCATTCCCTCGTTGGGGTCGCTAGGGTTTGCTGCCATGCGCGCGATCCGTCGGTTCACCGTCCGTACTGTCCTGCCCGAGCCGCTCGCCCGGCTCGGAGAGCTCGTGGCTAACCTGCGCTGGTCGTGGCATGCCCCCACGCGTGACCTCTTCGCAAGCATCGACCCGGTGGTCTGGGAGCGAGTCGGGCACGACCCGACCCGACTGCTGGGCGAAGTCGGAGCCGAGCGACTTCGTGAGCTTGGGGCGGACTCGGACTTCGCCTGGCGTCTGGGCGAGGCGCACGCCGACCTCCAGCGCTACCTCGAGGAGGACAGGTGGTACCAGACTCTCGGTGCGGAGGCTCCGTCCGCGATCGCGTACTTCAGTCCCGAGTACGGAATCACGCACGTCCTGCCGCAATACTCAGGCGGGCTCGGCATCCTCGCGGGAGACCATCTCAAGGCGGCCAGCGACCTCGGCGTCCCGATCCTCGGTGTTGGACTGCTCTACCGCAGCGGCTACTTCAAGCAGTCCCTGAACGCCGAGGGCTGGCAGCAGGAGTACTACCCGGTCCTCGACCCCAACGATCTGCCGATCGGCCTTCTGCGTGACGCCGACGGCAGCCCCCTGACCGTGGAGGTCGGCCTTCCCGGGGGTCGAGCTCTGCACGCCCAGGTTTGGCGGGCCCAGGTCGGCCGGGTGCCCCTGCTGCTCCTCGACTCCGACACTGAGCGCAACGCCCCCGCCGAGCGCGAGGTCACTGACCGTCTCTATGGCGGAGGTTCCGAGCACCGCTTGCTCCAGGAGATGTTGCTCGGGATCGGTGGCGTTCGCGCGATCCGCGCCTATTGCCGGATGACCGGTGCACCTGCGCCTGAGGTCTTTCACACCAATGAGGGCCACGCTGGATTCTTGGGTATCGAGCGGATCCGGGAACTGACCGAGGACCAGGGCCTGACCTTTGACGAGGCCGTCGAGGCGGCTCGAGCCGGCACTGTTTTCACGACGCACACCCCGGTTCCTGCGGGGATCGACAGGTTCCCTCGTGAACTCGTCGCCGAGCATTTCGGCAGCGAGAACGCTAGCCCCGGCGTACCTGTCGACCGGGTGTTGGCGCTGGGCGCGGAGACGTACAACGGCGGTGATCCCGCGGTGTTCAACATGGCGGTCATGGGTCTGCGATTGGCCCAGCGAGCCAACGGGGTCGCGAAGCTTCACGGGGTTGTCAGCCGCGGGATGTTCAACGGTCTGTGGCCGTCCTTCGACACCGAGGAGGTGCCGATCGCCTCAGTGACCAACGGAGTCCATGCCCCGACGTGGGTGGCCCGCGAGGTCTTCGAGCTGGCGGCCCGCGCGGTCGGTCCGGAGCTGACCGAGGAGGCGCGCGGGTGGGAGGCCATTGACGCGGTGCCCGAGGCCGAGATCTGGGCCGTCAGAGGCACTCTGCGCGGACACCTCGTGCTCGAGGCTCGTCGGAGGTTGCGCGCCTCGTGGCTGCAGCGTGGCGCCAGCGCCTCCGAGCTCGGCTGGGTCGACGACGTACTCGACCCGCACGTCCTGACGATCGGCTTCGCCCGGCGGGTGCCGTCCTACAAGCGACTCACCTTGATGATGCGCGACCCCGAGCGGCTGAAGTCCCTGTTGCTGCACCCGACTCAGCCCATCCAGATCGTTGTCGCGGGCAAATCGCACCCGGCCGATGACGGCGGAAAGAAGCTGATTCAGCAGCTCGTCCGTTTCACTGATGATCCCGCGGTCCGGCACCGGATCGTCTTCCTCCCCGACTACGACATTGCCATGGCGAAGCCGCTCTATCCGGGCTGCGACGTGTGGCTCAACAACCCGTTGCGGCCCTTGGAGGCCTGCGGGACCTCAGGAATGAAGGCTGCGTTGAACGGCTGCCTGAACCTGTCGATCCTCGACGGGTGGTGGGATGAGATGTATGACGGCGAAAACGGCTGGGCGATCCCCACTGCCGACGACGTCGAGGACCCCGACCGTCGCGACGACCTCGAAGCCGCAGCGCTCTACGACCTGATCGAGCACGAAGTCGCAGCCAAGTTCTACGACCGAGATGCTGACGGTCTTCCGCACCGCTGGCTCGCCATGGTGCGGCACACGCTGCGCACCGTCGGCCCCAAGGTGCTCGCCAGCCGGATGGTGCACGACTATGTGGTCGATCTCTATACGCCCGCTGCTCAGTCGGGGCGCGCCGTCGACGGCCCGGGGTATGTCGCCGCCAAGGGCCTCGCGGCCTGGAAAGACCGTGTTCACAAGGCGTGGCCATCGGTTCGGGTCGACCACGTCGACTCCGAAGGCGTGGGCCAGAGTCCCGAGCTCGGCCAGACTCTGGGTTTGCGGGTCACCGTGTCGTTGGGTGAGCTGACCCCGGACGACGTGTCCGTTGAGCTGCTTTACGGGGTGGTCGATGTCAACGACAGACTGGTCTCGCCGGCGAAGGTTCGGATGAGCGTTGCCGAAGCCGGGTCGGACGGCACGTTCCGCTATGACGGGGCTGTCTCGCTGGACCGGACGGGTTCCTTCGGTTACACCGTCCGGGTGTTGCCGGCACACCCGCTCTTGGCCAACGGAGCGGAGATGAACCTGATCGCCGTACCGGCCACTCCAGGCGTCGCCGCCGGCGAACCAGGCCTCCGCTACCCCCGCTGTGTGGGACGGTTTTTGACCGGACAGCCCCGGGGGGCGG
>JANPBY010000006.1:0-19909 GCA_031430645.1 Actinomycetes bacterium | reverse complement strand
GGCTGCGCCGGGCAGGCCCCGCCCCTGCCCCTTGCTGGCCTACCATCCGGTCTCGCTTCGCGCGACCTCCCGCCAGACCCGCCACGGCTTCGCCGGGCAGGTCCCGCCCCTGCCCCTTGCTGGCCTACCATCCGGTCTCGCTGCGCTCGTCCTCCCGCCAGGCCCTCAACGGCTGCGCCGGGCAGGTCCCGCCCCTGCCCGTTCTGCGGTGTTGGCGGGCTGGCTGCCCGTGATGATCAAGGAAAAGGCCACCGTTCTCAAGGGGAAAGACGTGCTCGCTTCCTTGATCGATAACCATCGGGGGTCCTGCCGCTGCCCGTTCTGCGTTAGTAGACGGGGATGACCTGGTGGGTTTGGGAGGAGAGGCGGGCGGCTTCGAGGATTTCTAGGCCGCGGACGGAGTCGTTCGGGTCGACGGGGAGGGGAGGCTGCTCGTGGCCCTCGGCCCGGGCCGTGATCGCGGCGGCCATGGCGGCGTAGTAGGCCGGGTAGTCGCCGGGCAGTGAGGCGACCGGTTCGAAGTCGTCGATGGTCCCGAGGATTCCCCAGCGCTCAGGGGGGACCTCGCCCCAGCCAGGGCCGGGAAGGGCTCCGGATCGGAGGGCGTCCTCTTGCCCATCCAGGCCATGGCTGACGAAGCCGGCCGTCGACCCCAACGCGCGAAAACGCGGACCGAGCAGCGGGGCGATGGCTGAACACCAGAGGTGGGAACGCGCGCCGTTTGCATGCTCGAGGGCTAGGAATACGTCGTCGTCGGCTGAGTCGTGGGAACGCCAGCCATTGACCTCCGCATAGACCGAGACCACGGATCCGAGCAGGATCATGGCCTGGTCGACGAGGTGGCTTCCCAGGTCGAAGAGCAGTCCTCCTGCTTCTCCGGGATCAGTACGTTCGCGCCAGCCGCCGCCCAGGGTGGGTCGCCAGCGTTCGAAGCGGGATTCCAGACGGCGTACGTCTCCGAGGGCTCCCGCCTCGACGAGGGTCTGCAGGGTCCGGAAGTCGGAGTCCCACCGACGGTTCTGGAACGTGCTCAAATGCACGCCCGCCTCCGAGGCCTCGTCGACCAGGGCGCGCCCTTCGGCAGCGCTTGGGGCCAACGGCTTGTCGACAACGATCGCGACCCCGGCCGCAATCCCGGCGCGGGTCAGTGTGACGTGAGTGGCATTGGTGCTGGCGACGACAAGGAGGTCCAGATCCAGGCCGAGAAGCGCGTCGATATCGGGGACCACCGTGGCGTCCGGGTGATCCACCAGCACCCTGGTCGATCGCTCCGCGCTCCGGGTGATCACGCCGACGAGGTCCAGGCCCGGCGTCGTCGCGATGAGCGGAGCATGGAACACCGACCCCGCGAGGCCGTACCCAGCAATTCCGACCCGGAGCGGGAGGTGGTTGGTCTTGAGCGGGCTTTCGGTTGGCGGCCTGCGGGAGTCCGACATGTCGTTGATCATCGCATCGGCAGGCGTGTGGACATTCCGCGGCGTCGCCCGTCACGCCGTACGCTCGGCAGGTGCCAGGCAGCCTCGGATCTCTCGTCGACCTCTTCGGTCAGCAGACGTGGAGGGGCGCCCTGGCCTGGACCGTCTTCTTGGGAGCGGTCGCGTTCGGGTGCAGCCTGCTTCCCGAAGGGCGTTGGCGGACCGTGGGGATCGCTTGCCGGGAGGCGGCCATCGTCATGGGGCTGTTGGGCTTGTGGCGCTACGTCGGCCACTACGTGCGGCTCCGGGTCACCGGTGGCATGGACAACGGGCTCGGGGTCTGGAGCTTCCAGCAGGCGGTGCAGTTGCCGAGCGAGGTGTGGGTGCAGTCCTGGGTACTTCCGTACCCGGATCTGGTCCGCTTCCTGAACCTCTACTACATGAGCCTGCATCTTACGTCGATGGCGTTGTTCCTGGTCTGGATGTGGTGGCGCTACCGAGAGCACTATCCCCGAGCCCGCACCTTGGTCGCGGTGACCACTCTGCTCTGCATGCTCATTCAATTCATCCCTGTGGCGCCGCCGCGGATGTTCCCAGAGCTTGGTTTCGTCGACACGGCGCAGCTGTACGGACAGTCCGTGTACGGCTGGGGTGGCAGCTCAGTGGGCAGTCAGCTTGCGGCCATGCCGTCGGTCCACGTCGCCTGGGCCGTGATCCTCGCGTGGTTCGCCTGGCGGGTGATGTCCGGTCCGATCCGGTACCTCATCTGGTTCCACGCGCTGATGACGATCTTTGTGGTCGTGGCCACGGCCAACCATTGGTGGATGGACGGCATCGTCGCCGTCGGGCTCATGGGTCTGGTCATCCTCGGCCAGGGGTTGTGGTCCGGGTGGCGTGAGGATCACAGCCCCGCGCCGGCTGCCCGACTCGAACCGCTCGACGACGCGCTCGTCAGCTGACGGTCTGGCCTCGCACCTCGAGCCGGTCGAGCAGCAGTCTGGTTGCCGCAGTGACCTGATCGACGGCGTGGTCGAAGGCGTCTCGATTGTGCGGGGCCGGCTCACGGAACCCGGAAATCTTCCGGACATACTGAAGCGCCGCGGCGCGCTGGTCGGCTTCCGTCACGTCCTCGGCGTAGGGCGGACGCAGGGTCTTGATGCTTCTGCACATGACGCCGACGCTACGCCTGTCCGAAAGCCGCGCGCACCAGGTCGGCGTCGCCGCCTAGGGTCGGGGTGTGACTTCCCCACGCCAGGCTCAGCGTGGCCTGACTGCCGAGGGGTCCAACACCGGTTCCTTCGTGGGCCTCGACTGGCTCTATCTGATCGGACCGGCCGCGATCTGGGGTTCGTCGTTCGCCCTCATCGCCGTCGGTCTCAATTCCTTCCCTCCGACAGTCGTGACCTTTCTGAGACTCCTGTTCGGCTTCCTTGCCCTGTCGGTCTTTCGCGCGGCCCGCGTTCCCATAGCGCGAGCGGACTGGCCGAGGGTGGCGCTGCTCGGGGTGCTCTGGATGGCCGTGCCGCTGTCGATGTTTTCTCTCGCCCAGCTGTGGGTTGCGTCCTCCACCGCTGGGATGATCAACGGTGCCACGCCCCTCACCGCGCTGATCGTCGCCTCTGTGGCCTTGCACCGGCTGCCCGGACGGATGCAGCTGACGGGGATCACGGTTGGCTTCTTGGGCATTGTGCTCGTGAGCCTGCCGGACCTGGGTGTCGGTTCGGACCGGGCGCTCGGAGTGCTCCTGCTGCTGATCGCCGTCACGTGCTACGGAGTCGCGATCAACGTCGCCGTGCCCCTGCAACAGCGATACGGGTCGTTGCCGGTGTTCTGGCGGGCGCAGATGGTTGCCTTGGTCCTCACGGTTGTGCCGGCGGGCCTCTACGCCGGCGAGGCTGATCCCTCGTGGGACGGCTGGCTCGCCATGGTCTTCCTGGGGGCGTTGGGCACCGGGCTCGCCTACATCCTCGCGGGCAATCTGGCCGGCCGGGTGGGTGGGACTCGAGCGTCGGTCATCACCTATCTGATCCCGCCTTGGTCGATCATGTTGGGCGTGGTCTTCCTTGATGAGTCCGTCGCCCCGGTCGCGCTGGTCGGCACGGCCGTCCTCTTGTTCGGAGCCTTCCTTACGACCCGCCGGGACGACCGGGCGCGGATCGCCGAACCTGGACCACCTGAGTCATAGCCGCGATCTCCGCTGGTCCCACTCGGCAGCACCCACCAATCAGGCGGGCGCCGGCGCCGAGCCAGCCCTCGACCATGTCGGTCGAGAAGCCCGCCTCGCCGACCCAGCGGCGCGCGGCGCCGTCCCACGACTCTCCACTGTTGGGATAGGCGACCACGGGCTTGCCCGACACTTGACTGGCCAGCTCGGCCAGCGGGAGTACGTCCTCCGGGCGGCTGCAGTTGATGCCCACGGCAATGATCGCGTCCACGTCCCGGGCCATCGTGAACGCCTCGGTCACATCCTCGCCGCGGCGGGTCGAGGTGCCCTCGCACGTGAGGGCCAACCAGGCTGGGACACCGAGTTCGGCCACCTCCAACAGCAGCGCCTCCGCCTCGGCGAGGCTCGGCACGGTCTCCAGGGCGAGCAGGTCGGGCTGGGCGGCCGTCAGGACTTCGAGGCGCCGCCGATGCCAGGCGCGTAACTGGGCCACGCCCACGGTCGGTCCGTATTCGCCGGTGTACTCCTGACCGTCAGCGAGCATCGCTCCGTACGGACCCACGGAGGCGGCGACCCAGCAGGTGCGTCCGGAGTTGGCCGACGCCTCGTCGGCGGCTTCGCGGGCCAGAGTGACACTGCGCGTGAGGAGGTTGTCAGCCCCGGCCCTGTCGATCCCTACGGCGGCTAATCCTTCGTAGGAGGCTTGGTAGCTCGCGGTCGTCGCCAGGCAGGCCCCCGCCCCGAAGTACTCGGCGTGGACCGCCCGGATCTCCGCGGGATGCTGCAGCAGGAGGCGCGCTGACCATAGGTCGCTGCTGAGGTCATGTCCGCGGGTCTCGAGCTCGGTGGCGAGCCCCCCATCGATCACGAGAACATCGCTGCCTATGACCTGGGCCAGGGTCGCGGAGGCGGTCACGGGCCTATGGTCCCATCCTGGTCCTATGAGCCCCACCAACGAGCACCTCACCGCCACCAAGCATCACCTCGAACGATCCTTGATCGCTTGGGGGCTGGGGAGCGTGTCGGTGGGGGGAGCCCTGATCGCCGAGGGCCGCCGGAGGGGAAGCGCGGGCTGGGTCGCAGCAGGTCAGCAACACCTGATCTGGGGGTCGATCGACCTGGGGATCGCGGCTTGGGGGAGGCGGCGGGAGGGCCGCTCGAGAGGAGTGGATTCACCGGACGTGTCCGAATCCGACGTGGTCGCGCACAGTGCGTCGCTTCGTCGGCTCTTGCTGGTGAACGTCGTGCTCGATCTTGGGTACGTCGCCGGTGGTGTCACCCTCCTGCTGGTCCCTGGCTTGGTTCTCCGACGGTGGCCGGAACGGGTAGCCACTGGCCGAGCGGTGGGGTCAGCAGTGGTCCTCCAGGGCGGCTTCCTGCTCGTGCTCGACTCGGTCACGGCCCGTCGATTGAGGCCCCAGCTGACGGTCAGAGAAAATAGTTTGGACTTTCTTCGGCCAACCTCTTGACCCGCTCCCCGAATGCCTGTTGACTCTCCCCACGTCACCGGAAGCGGTGGTCGGAGTCAAGGGAAACCTAGACGGCGCAAAGAGAAATCGGCTTGCCGACTATCCGAGCGTGGGATTCAGGCGCACGACCGCGGAGGGGAAACCCGACGTAGTCGGAGGCGGAGGAGACCGCCGACTGCTGCGGAAAGAGACGGGTCGAGGGAGTCACTTGGGACCTGGCAACGGGTTCGTTCGAGACGAAGTCGGCCAAGGACAAGGCCCCGCGAACTCATACTTCGCGGGGCCTTGTTCCATAGTGAGGCTTAGACGCCCCGTGCGTGGGGAGCGACACGCTGGGCTGAGGATCCTTGCTGTTCAGAGGATGAGTGCGTTGCTCGAGTCCAAGGACCCGCCGAAGCCGTCGTTGGTTCCCGGTTCTCCGAGGATGCTTGGCGAGCCCTGGCCGAAGAATTGCGAGCCCGTGGTTGTGAGGCCGGACGCCGCTGAGTCGAAAACGATCACGGCGCCTGAACCCTTGAACGTTCCGTCAGGTTCGCCCGGCGCCCCCACGATGAGACGCAGCTGGATCTCGGGGCCGCTGACGCCGACCGCCGAGACTCCAAGGCTCGCAGCGAATCGGTCGCCAGATTCTGATCCGTCCGGTACTCCCGTGGTGCCCTGGTTCCACGAGATGCTGGACTCGGCCACGACCGCCGCATTGGTCGTGCCGGGGTTGACGCACCCGAGGGTGATCAGCGTGACGCTTCCGGCGTCGGCGATAGCACCGATGTCCTCGCGGGGAGTTCCGACGGCGAGGATGCCAGCGCCGGCGTCGACGAGACTGTCGCCGAAGGAGTCCCCGGCCTCAACTGCCCCGGGGATGCCAGCGAGACCCTGCTGGAGACTGGTGCCTCGGCCGGTGCTGCGGTCGCGAAGCGTGACCGAACCGGCGTTGGCAATCGAGGCGATGTCCTCGCCGGGCGATCCGACCGCCCAAGACTCGTCGGTGGCACTTCGGCACCCAGCCCCGTGGGACAACGACGCGCCAAATCGGTCGCCAGCCTCTGCTGCCCCCGGCACGCCCGCGGTGTCCTGGCTGTACGCAGTCCACGTCCGCGAGGCCAGGGAGAACGCGGAATAGCTGCCAGCATCGGTCAAGAACGAGATGTCTTCGTCCGGGACGCCTACCAAGAGCGTCCGCGCTCCTCCAGAAAGCACTCGGCCAAACTTGTCGCCCTTCTCGGCTGTCCCTGGGACCCCTGCGGTGTTCTGGGTGAACCCGGTAACACCGGCGGCCCCGAGCAATCCCCCGACCAACGTTTTCACCTCAACGACCAGGCCTGCATCGACCAGGCTGCCGACGTCCTCACCGGGTGCACCGACCCACAAGGCGGCGGCGCCTCCGGTCGGCTGGCTGCCGGCAGCTGCCAGGCTGGAGCCGAACCCGTCGCCAGCCTCGGCGGCGAAGCCTAGGACTGGCGCGGTGCCTTGGCGCAGTTCCTGAGCGCTGCCGAGGTCGAGCCCGCTGGTGGAGCCCCAGACGACGACGACAGCTCCGGCCCCCCCAGACTCACCCGGCGAGCCGATGGCGAGGTCCGCGCACCCGTCCCCATTGAGGTCAGCTGTGGCCACTGCGGCACCGAAGCGGTCTCCGGCTTGGGAGACCAGGCCCAGACTCTCCTGGGTGATGAGCTCGCTGTCCGTGCTGCCGAAGTGTCCTGCGGAGTCGCCGTGGACCAGGGTCACGGTGCCCGCGTCAACCTGATTCGTCGCCCCGGGCTGCACGTCTTCGCCCGGCGTCCCGAGGGCGAGGTCGTCAGATCCGTCGGCGTCGCTGTCGAAAAAGACGGCACATCCCGCGGCCTCAGCGGCTGGGAGGCTGACCGCCGACCCCACCCCGGCGACCATGATCATGACGAGCGTTGCCGCGATCGGCCTTCGGTGAGCAGTGCTGCGGAGTCGGATGCTCATGCGGCCATCATCGCCTTGTGCGGCCGCCGCGTCCTCACCGGTTCGCGTTTGCCGAGTCCAGAGACGAGCCGAAGGCGTCGTTGCTCTCACCTGCCCCGGGAATCAGCTCCGTGTTCTGGCCGAAGAAGGAGTTGGCGTTGGTGCCAAACCCGGTCGGAGTAGAGGGCAGGACTGTGACCATCCCCGAGTTGACCAGCGGACCGTTCTCCGTGGGTTCGTCCTCGCCGGAGACGCCGATGACCAGGCGGTAGGCGACAATTCCCGAGACGGGCGGTCCCTCGAGGATGAGCGAGGCGCCGAGGGAGTTGCCGAAGCGGTCTCCGGCCCCTAGGTCTCCGGGAACGCCGGGCGTGCTCTGCGTCCACGCCTGCACCGATGCTGTGGCGAGTGCCCCACCAGGGCAGTTCGTGGACAGGGTCGTCACCGAGCCGGCGTCGGTGACGGATCCGATGTCCTCACGACCGCTCCCGATCGCGAGGAAAGGGTCGCCGCGGTTCGTGGCGACGCCCGTGCCGACCATGGAGGCGCCGAACTGGTCGCCTGCCTCAGCGGCACCGGGGATGCTGTTCACACCCTGCTGAAGGGACAACGCGGTGCCGGTCCCGCGGTCGAGGAGTGCGACGAAGCCCGCGTCCACCGCGTTGCTGCCGACATTCTCCAGCGGCGCCCCGAGGGCCCAGGCCTCAGCTCCATCCATGCAGCTGCTCCAGATCGCCAGGGTGGATCCGAACTGGTCACCGCTCTCGGCCAAGCCGGGGACGCCCAAGGTGTTCTGGTGGAACGTTGCCGGTGCACCGTTGACGACGGCGTGCACCATCCCCGCGTCCACCTTCCCTGAGAGGTCCTCGCCTGGTACCCCGACCAAGACCGTGGTCGCGGAGCCGGCGAGCGCGGTACCGAAGCGGTCCCCAGCTTCAGCGGTGCCGCTGAAGCCATTGGTGGCCTGCCGGCGGTAGGTGATGCCGGTCTGCGGGAGGAAGGAGCCGGTCAACGTCGGAAACACCACTGCTGTCCCAGCGTCCTTGGTCGTGCCGAGATCCTCGCCGGGCGCGCCGACCCAGAGCTGAGTCGGGCCATCGGCAGCAGTGCCGCCCGTGACGGCCAGCGAGCTGCCGAAGCCGTCCCCAGCTTCTGCGGCTCCGCTGACCCCGTTCGCTCCTTGCTTCAGCACCTGGATGTTCGAGCCGAAGGCGGCCGTGTCCTTGGGCTGGCCATAGACGACGACGACGATGCCAGCGCCGGCGTCCTCGCCGGGGGCGCCGACCACAAGGTCGCCGCAGCCGTCACCGTTGAGGTCTGCGGTCAGCAGGCTGGCCCCGAATCGGTCACCCGTCTCGGGGGTCAGGCTCAGGTCGGCTTGTGACAGCGACTGCCCATCAGTCTGGCCGAAGACCCCGGCGGAGTCGCCGTAGACGATGGTCACCGTGCCGGCATCAGCTGCACTCCCCACGTCCTCGCTCGGGGTCCCGACGACGAGGTCGTCTGTGTTCGTGTTGACCAAGTCCTTGTCGACGTCAAAGAAGACCGTGCAGGTGGTCGCGGCAAGAGCGGGGGCCGCGGCGGTCAGTACCACGGCCGGCGCAAGGACGCCCAGGACGGTGGCGGAACAGATCACGCGAAAGGACGGCATGCGCCGAGGGTACGTAGGCCGACCCGGATTGTGGCAATGCCGTGGTCAAGTCTGTCCGTTCGGACAGGGTGCATTCACCCGTGCGGGAGGGGTTCAGAGGGTTCGTGGCAGACTCCGATTGAGCGGGAGATCCTCGCGCGAGCAGGAGGCAACAGATGTCCGAGTTCACCCTTGCCTTCCCCGGCGGCACGCTCCCGCTGGATGTCTCCGACTCAACGGTTGGTCCCTCAGGGTTGGACGTAGGCAAACTCCTCGCCTCCACCGGGCAGGTGACTCTCGACGCAGGCTTCAAGAACACGGCTTCGTGTACCTCGGCCATCACCTTTATCGACGGGGACGCGGGAATCCTGCGCTACCGCGGGTACCCGATCGAACAACTAGCCGGTCGGGCATCCTTCCTCGAGGTCTCCTACCTGCTCATCTATGGCGCCTTGCCCACGACCGCGCAGCTCACCGACTTCCAGAGTTCGGTCACGAGGCACACCCTGCTCCATGAGGATTTGCGCTGGTTCTTCGACGGGTTCCCTCGCGACGCGCACCCGATGGCCGTCTTGTCCTCGGCGGTGAGTGCCTTGTCCGCCTTCTATCAGGACAGCCTCGACCCCTTCGACCGCGAGCAGGTCGAGATCTCAACGGTACGACTGCTGGCCAAAGTCCCGACGATTGCGGCGTATGCCTACAAGAAGTCGATCGGGCAGCCGTTCCTCTACCCCGACAACTCCCTCGGTTATGTGGAGAACTTCTTGAGGCTGACGTTCGGCGTCCCGGCCGAACCGTACGAGGTGGACCCGCTGTTTGCCGCGACCCTCGACATGCTCCTCGTTCTCCACGCCGACCATGAGCAGAACTGCTCGACGTCGACCGTGCGGCTCGTGGGCTCCTCCCAGGCCAACCTCTTCGCCTCGGTCTCAGCCGGCGTCAATGCGCTGTTCGGCCCGCTCCATGGCGGGGCCAACCAGGCCGTCATGGACATGCTGGTCGAGATTGAGGCAGACGGCGGCGACGTCGATCGCTTCGTACGGCGAGTCAAGGACAAGGAACCCGGTGTCAAGCTGATGGGCTTCGGGCACCCCGTCTACAAGAACTACGACCCGAGGGCGACGCTGATCAAGAAGGCGGCCCACGACCTGTTTGAACGCCTCGGGGTGAGCGACCCCCTGCTCGAGATCGCTCTGAGACTCGAAGAGGTTGCGCTGGCTGATGATTTCTTCGTCGAACGCAAGCTGTATCCCAACGTCGACTTCTACACAGGACTCATCTACAAGGCGATGGGATTCCCGACAAAGATGTTCACGGTGCTCTTCGCGCTGGGACGCCTGCCTGGCTGGGTCGCGCAGTGGCGAGAGATGATCGAAGACCCGCAGACCAAGATCGGCCGCCCGCGCCAGGTTTATGTCGGCGCTGCTGAGCGTGACTTCGTGAGCTTGGACCAGCGGCGTTGATTCCCGCTCCGTACCGCCCGGACGCCGGACGCTACACCGCGATGACCTACCGCCGCTGCGGGCGTTCGGGGCTGCGGTTGCCGGCCGTCTCGCTGGGGCTCTGGCACAACTTCGGGGATGACAAGCCGTTGGACACTCAACGCGAGATCCTGCGTCGGGCCTTCGATCTCGGCATCACCCACTTCGACCTTGCCAACAACTACGGCCCGCCGTACGGCGCGGCGGAGGCGAGTTTCGGCAGGCACCTGGCAGCCGACTTCGCGCCCTACCGCGACGAACTGGTGCTCTCGACCAAGGCCGGCTACGACATGTGGCCCGGGCCTTATGGGGAGTGGGGGTCCCGCAAGCACGTGCTCGCTTCCCTGGACCAGTCGCTCACTCGGCTGGGAGTCGACTACGTCGACATCTTCTACAGCCACCGGCTGGACGCTGAGACACCTCTCGAGGAGACCATGGGGGCCTTGCACTCCGCGGTTCAGCAGGGCAATGCGCTCTACGTCGGCATCTCGTCCTACTCCGCCGAACGGACCCTCGAGGCTTCGGCCCTCTTGTCCGACCTGGGGACGCCGCTGCTCATTCACCAGCCGTCGTACTCCCTGCTCAATCGCTGGGTCGAGGGCGGTCTGCTCGATGTCCTCGAGGACGTGGGGGCTGGCTGCATCACGTTCTCACCGCTGGCTCAGGGAATGCTGACCGACCGCTACCTGGCGGGGATTCCGGCCGACTCCCGTGCGGCTCAGGGCAAGTCCCTGTCGCCCGACCTCATGACCGATCAGAACATTGCGCGCATCCAAGGCCTGGCCGAGCTGGCTGCGGATCGGGGGCAGAGCCTGGCCCAGATGGCGTTGGCCTGGACCCTGAGGGATCCGCGGGTGACCTCGACGTTGGTCGGCGCCAGCAGCGTCGTTCAGCTCGAGGACAACGTCGCAGCCCTTGATCGGCTGGTCTTCTCCGCCGAGGAGCTCGACGCCATCGACGCGCACGCGGTCGAGGGCGGCATCAACTTGTGGCAGACCAGCTCCGACGCCTGACCCCGCGCCGCTAGTGCCCCCGCGCCAGCCAGGCTTCGAGGTTTGGCGCTTCGTCGCCGATGGTGGTCGGGTCGCCGTGCCCTGTGCGGACCGTGGTTTCCGCGGGGAGAACGAGCAGTCGGTCGCGGATCGAGTCGATGATCGTGGGGAAGTCGGAGTACGACCGCCCGGTTGCGCCGGGACCGCCGTGGAAGAGGGTGTCCCCGCTGAACAGGTCCGCTGACTCAGCGTCGTGGAAGCAGACCGCACCGGGCGCGTGGCCGGGGGTGTGGAGCACCGCAAGCGTGTGCCCGCCGACAGCGAACTCCTGTCCGTCAACCAGGTCGCCGTCGGGTGCCCGCCCTGGATAGACCACGTCCCAAAGCATCCGGTCAGCCGGGTGCAACCAGATCGGCGCGTCGACGAGTTCCTGGAGCTCGGCTGCGGCGCTGATGTGGTCGTCGTGGCCGTGGGTGAGCAGGATGGCCACCACGCGGCGTTCACCGACGGCCGCCGCGATGGCTTGGGCGTCGTGTGCGGCGTCGACAATCAAGACCTCGTGGTCATTTCCCACGAGCCAGACGTTGTTGTCGACCTCCCACGTGCCGCCGTCGAGGCTGAAGGTGCCTGAGGTGACGACTCGCTCGACCGCCATCACTCGACCGCCATCAGAACACCACGACTGACCGGAGGACCTCGCCGCGCTCCATCTTGTGGAACGCTTCCTCGACCTGGTCGAGAGCAATGGTCTCGGAGACGAACTTGTCGAGCGGGAGTCGTCCTTGCTTGTAGAGATCGACCAACATGGGGAAGTCTCGGCTGGGTAGGCAGTCGCCGTACCACGAGGACTTGATCGAGCCGCCGCGGCCGAAGATCTCGATGAGCGGGGTCGACCAGACCATCTCCGGGTTGGGAACGCCGACGAGCACGGTGGTGCCTGCGAGGTCGCGGGAGTCCCACGCCTGCTGGAACACTTCGGGGCGACCGACTGCATCAATGGTGACGTCTGCGCCAAACTCGGTGATCTCTTTGATCGCGGCCACCGGGTCGGTGGCTCGGGAGTTGACGGTGTGGGTCGCGCCGAAGTCGCGAGCCCACTCGAGTTTCTGGTCGTCGATGTCGACAGCGATGATCGTCTTGGCACCGGCAAGGCGGGCACCGGCAATCGCCGCGTTGCCGACGCCACCGCAGCCGAAGACCGCCACGGTGTCACCGCGCCCGACGCCGCCGGTGTTGATTGCTGCGCCGAGCCCGGCCATGACGCCGCAGCCAAGGAGCCCGACGACCGCTGCGCTGGCGGAGGCGTCGACCTTGGTGCACTGCCCAGACGCCACCAGGGTCTTCTCGGCGAAGGCTCCGATTCCCAGGGCAGGGGAGAGCGGGGTGCCGTCGGCGAGGGTCATCTGCTGAGTCGCGTTGTGGGTGTTGAAGCAGTACCAAGGACGCCCACGCAGGCATGCGCGGCAGGAGCCACAGACGGCGCGCCAGTTCAGGATGACGAAGTCACCGGGGGCAACATCGGTGACGCCGTCGCCGACCGCCTCGACCACCCCTGCTGCCTCGTGACCGAGGAGGAAGGGGAACTCGTCGTTGATGCCGCCTTCCCGGTAGTGCAGATCGGTGTGACAGACACCGCAGGCCTGCACCGCGACGAGGGCTTCGCCCGGACCCGGGTCGGGAACGATGATCGTCTCCAGCGAGACGGGCTGCTTGACCGTGCGGCTGACAACGCCTCGGACCTCATGCGGCATTGGGGGACCCTTCCTGGGGGCGGGTAGCACACTGGATCCGCATCAGTCGATGCGGACACTCCCATGGGGCGTCATGAAGTCCACGGCCATCAGGCCGGACTCATCCGCTTCGGGGCGCCAGGTGATCGAACCCTCGCCGAGGGGGGAGTCGATCGGACCGCCGAGCCAGGCAGCGACCTTGTCGGGATCACCGGCCAGGACGCAGCCGTGGATCGAGACCGTCGCCGGTCCGACGCGCGAGGGGTGGTCTTCGGGCGGGGAGGTCCAATGCGTGAAGTACGGCAGTGCCGGATCGTCGATCAGATCGTTCAACCCGATCTGGCGCCAGGTCAGGTCGTGCCCATCGGGACGGATCCGGTGACCCTCGACCGACTCTCGCCCCAACCGGGCTTCGATGGGTGCAAGGTCGTCCACCGAAACGACCCAACCGAGCCACCCACCGCCAAGCTCTCCTCGGCGGCGGACGGCCTGTCCGAACGGTGCGCTGTCCGCTGCCGGGTGGTCCAAGGCCGCGACGACTTCGAGGTAGATCCCGTCGGTCAACGGGAGGACGAAGTTGCGGGTGCCGAAACGCGGGTGCCGGCCGCCATCGGTGAATGCGGCGCCGAGGGTGGCGCCTAGCCGCTGCACAGTGTCTGCGAGCTCTCCGGCTGATACCGCGTAGGAGACGTGGTCAAGACGCATGCCTGGCATCCTGCCCCCACCCAGTCATGGCTGCGCACGCGGGGTCCCCAGGCCCCATCCGACGGCTGGACTCGAGGTTCGCGTGCCGCACTGTTCTGCGAGGATCGCTCAGGTGAGCGAATCGACCGACGTCCACGACCGGGATCTTGAGTTGCGCGCCGACATCCGGCGGCTCGGTGATCACCTGGGTTCGTCCTTGGTGCGCCAGGAAGGACCTGAGCTCCTGGCGCTGGTCGAGCAGGTGCGCGGTCTAGTTCGTACTGATCCTGTTGCGGCAGCTGCGTTGCTCGAGTCCGTGGACCTGGGGACGGCCATTCGATTGGCACGCGCGTTCTCGACGTACTTCCATCTCGCCAACGTCGCCGAGCAGGTTCATCGCGGCCGTGGGGTGCGCCAGCGCCGGTTGACCGAGGGCGGCCGGCTGGCCGAGGTAGGCAGGCGGATCGCTGGTCAGGTTGAGTCGGGACACCTCGACGTGGAGGAGGTACGCGCGGCGGTGGGGAAACTCGCCGCCCGGCCGGTCTTCACGGCTCACCCCACGGAGGCGGCGAGACGATCGGTGCTCGTCAAGCTGCGTCGAGTCGGGGACCTACTGGACGCCGCACCGGAGGTCGCCGTCCGGGCTGATCGGCAGATCGCGGAGTTGGTCGACCTGTTGTGGCAGACCGACGAGCTCCGGCTCGGCAAACCTCAGGTTCTCGACGAGGCCCGGAACGCTCTGTACTACCTCGATGACCTTGTCGTCGGCCCGCTGACGGCCGTCCTCGATGACCTCGACGCGGCACTCGTAGCGGTGGGGGTCCGCCCTGAAGCCGAGGCCCGACCGCTGGCCTTCGGCACCTGGATCGGTGGTGACCGTGATGGCAACCCCTTCGTCACGGCCGAGGTCACCACCCGAGTCCTGTTCTTGCAGCACGAGCACGCGGTGGGAGCGCTGCTCCCGATGCTCGACGGACTGCTCCAGACCTTGAGTGCGAGTGAGCGGATCGTTCCGGTGTCGGATGAGCTGCGTGCCAGTCTCGAGGATGACCTGGCGAGGCTCACCGACCTCGACCCTCGGTATCGGCGGTTGAACGCCGAGGAGCCCTACCGGCTCAAGGTGACGTGTATCCGCGCCAAGCTGACTCACACGCGCACTCGGGTGGCCGAGGGGCGACCGCACGAGCCCGGTCACGACTACGCCTCGACCCAGCAGCTCGTTGACGATCTTCTGCTCGTTCGCGACTCGCTGCTCGCGAACCGCGGGGTCCTGGCTGCTGAGGGCACGGTCCGGTCCGCCGTGCGGACCGCCGCTGCCGTCGGGCTGACCATGGCCACCCTCGACGTGCGCGAGCACGCCTCAGCATTTCACCATGCGGTGGGGCAGCTGGTTGACCGACTGGGGGAGCAAGGTTGGCGTTACGAGGATCTGCCCGGCGACTACCGCACTCGTTTGCTGGCCGCCGAGCTTTCCAGCGTCCGCCCGCTCGCTCCGACGCCACCGCCGCTGGACGAGGCGGGAATGCGCACGTGGAGCACGTACGTCGCGGTGCGAGAGGCGCAAGAGAGGTTTGGTCAGGGGGTGTGCGAGTCGGCGATTGTGTCGATGACGATGGGACCCGATGACGTGCTCGCAGCGGTCGTCCTAGCCCGGGAGGCCGGCCTAGTGGATCTGTCGGCAGACGTGGCCCGGGTCGGCTTCGTCCCGCTGCTCGAGACCGCTGAGGAGCTGCGGCACGCCGACGACGTGCTCGAGGCGTTGCTCTCCGATCCGTCGTACCGCCGGATTGTCGCGCTTCGTGGCGACGTTCAGGAGGTGATGCTCGGCTACTCCGACTCGTCCAAGGATGCGGGGATCGCCACCTCGCTCTGGGAGATTCACCTGGCCCAGCGCCGACTGCGGAGCGTCGCAGTCCGGCATGGGGTGCGGTTGCGGTTGTTCCATGGGCGGGGAGGCTCGGTGGGCCGCGGTGGTGGCCCGAGCTACGACGCGATCCTCTCCCAGCCGTGGGGCGTGCTCGACGGCGAGATCAAGGTCACCGAGCAGGGCGAGGTCATCTCCGACAAGTACCTCATGCCGGAACTGGCGCGCGAGAACCTCGAACTGACCCTCGCGGCCGTCCTCGAGTCGACCGTGCTGCGTCAAGTGCCGCGGGCGTCGGCGGCCACGCTGGACCGTTGGGACCCGGTCATGAACGTGGTCTCCGACGCGGCCCAGGAGGCGTATCGAGGCTTCGTTCGGTCACCTGGTCTGCCCGAGTACTTTGCGGCGACCACACCGGTTGATGTCCTGGGCGACTTGCACCTGGGCTCCCGGCCATCCCGGCGTCCCGAGACTGCCGCTGGCATTGACGGCCTCCGCGCGATCCCATGGGTCTTCGGCTGGACCCAGTCCCGCCAGGTGGTGCCGGGGTGGTTCGGGGTGGGATCGGGCCTGCGCACCGCTCGGACGGCGGGGCACGGTGAGGTCCTGACCGAGATGCATCGCGAATGGCATTTCTTCCGCACCTTCGTGTCCAACGTCGAGATGACCCTCGCCAAGACCGACCTGGAGGTGGCTCGCGCGTATGTCGAGAGGCTCGCGCCGCCGGAACTCGCCGGGCTCTTCGACGTGGTCGCCGAGGAGTACGTCCGGACCGTCGAGGAAGTGCTCTCCCTGACCGGGTCAGCCGAACTGCTGGGTGGTCAGCCTGAGCTCGCGCGGACTCTTAAGATTCGCGATGCCTATCTGTTGCCCTTGCAGTACCTCCAGGTGTCCCTGCTACACCGCCAGCGCCGGGCTGCGCGCGAGGGCACGGAAACCGACCCTCTCCTACGGCGTGCCCTTCTGCTCACCGTCAACGGCATCGCGACCGGGCTCCGCAACACCGGCTGAGCTCGATGGGCGTACGGCTTCCAGCCAGGCCTCGTGATCTCGGCGCGCCCACTCCTCGCTGACGGTCCCCTGGGTGATGCCGCGCAGCGACTCGACATCGCGCAATGCGTGCCACAGGTGTCCCACGATCAGCAAGAAGATCGCCAGCGCGACCCAGTCGTGGACGAAGGTCGCGCCGGTTCGTGCGCGCAACTCCCAGATCCCGAGGAGGTCGATCATCACGCTGCCGCTGAGGAGCAGGACGATCACGGCGCCCGCGGTGAGGGAGGCATTGAGCTTTTGGCCAGCGTTGAACTTGCCAACCTTGATACGGCCGCTGCGCCGGTCGCGGGCTCGGAGCCACTGCTTGTCTTCAGCCGTGAAACCGTCCACCTCGCGCGCATCGCGGCGCATGGCCGCACTCAAGACCAGCGCCAGGAGCACGGGGACCGGGAGAAGAAAGCCCGACCAGAGGTGCACGCTACGGACGAGCGAGCGATGGCCGACGGCGACGCTGATCGGGCCGACATAGAGGGCAGCGGCGGTTGCCAGGCACGCAAGCATCAACAAGCCGAACAGTCCGTGGGACCAGCGTTGCGCCGCGGTGAATCGTGGGACTCGGGTGGCCTGGGGATCGCTGCGCACCGCTTCCGGTCCGGCTACCTCAGCTGGTGGGGGTGTCTTCACGACCGTTGGACCCTCCGACCCAGGCGTCGACGTCGTAGCCGAGCTGCTCCCAGTAGCCCGGGACCACGGTCGAGGTCAGCTCGATCCCCCCGAGCCACTTCAGCGACTTGTAGCCGTACATCGGCGCGACGAACAGGCGCACCGGCCCGCCGTGGGCCGGAGTGACCGGAGCCCCCAGCATCTCGGTCGCGACGATGACGTCCTCGCGACGGGCTTGTTCCAGGGTGAGTGACTCGGTGTAGGTGCCGTCGAAGGAAAAGAGGCGGAGGGCGATAGCCGCTGCTTGGACTCCGGCGGCATCGAGGACGTCGCTGAGCCGGACTCCCTTCCAAGGAACGTCGAGCACCCGCCATCCCGTGACGCACTGGAAGTCACGCGTAAGTCCCACCTGGGGGAGGGCTTGCAGGTCGGCGTAGGTCAGATCGAGCTCACGATCGGTGAGGCCGGTGACGCTGAGGCGGTAGTCAGCCGTCGCTACGGCAGGAACGGTTCCGGTCACTGAGTAGTAGCGGAATCCACCGCTGCCGGGGATCAAGCCGGTCAGGCCTGTGGGGTCTCGGTTGGCGACCGCTCCGATCACGCCATCGATGGAGTCCTGGATGGCTGCCCCGGTCGCAATCCCCAACGCGCCAAGGCCGACCAGGGTCAGGACTACGCGGCGGCCGATTGGTGTTGATCGCGCGAGGTCGGGTTCCGGCGCAGCAGGCGCAGCTGAGGTCTGGTCGACGGTCACCTGTCCATGGAACCTCCACCCGGACCATCCCGCCAGTGGCGCGCCGGACGCGTCACCAGATCGTCAGGGTCTGACGCGGGGGAGGACGACCTTGCCTTGGCGGTCGAGCGCGGGTTCGCCCCGAGCGCGAAGGGTGCCCGTTGATTCCACGAGGGCGCGACGGACGATCGAGGGCGCTAGGCCACCTCCAAGGGCTTGGGCCGCATAGGTGGCCAGCCGATAGTGGGGGTCGTCCGCAAGGGCGCGAATGACTGATTCGCCGGCCAGAGCGCCTTCGCCTCGCGCGTGAGCCACCAGGGCGGCCAGGGTGGCGGGAGCCGCCACGAGCCCAGGTGGTGCGATTCGAGTCGCGGCGCACCACAAGGAGAGCGCTGCGGCTCCGACGTCGCCCTTCCAGGGGGCCAGGCATGCGTCGCGCACGAGGACGTCAGTCAAGGCGACGAGCAGCCGCGCCCAGGTCTCCGGTGCGACGGCGGGCTCGCCTGCGGGTTCGCCTCGTACGGCTGCGGGGCGACCAAGGCCGAACCGGTCGATCAGGTCGGCGATCAGCTCCAGGGCCTCCTGCGGATCTCCGGGAGACCGGGTCCCCTTGCTGACAGAGAGAAGAGCCGCGAGTTCCGTCGCCTCCGGGCCTGCGGATGGCGCCACCTTGGCGACGATGGCTTCTCGGCCGGCCAGCACCTCCGTCGGGTCGCCCGCCCACGCTCGCTCGGCGGTCAGAAGATCTGCGTCAGCGCGCGAAACCAGGGTGCCTTCCTTCGGGCAGCAGGTCGGCTGGGAGCATTGGTAGGACCACCAGCGGCCGTCGCTCAGGAGCACCGAGTCGACGACCTCGAGGCCGGACGCTTCGAGCGCCGGTGTCACCTGATCCAGCAGGTGCCACCCGAAATCGTCGGCGGGGGCGCCTTGGAACGGGGGAGCGGTTCGGTCGGACACGATGATGACGAATGCGCCGGTGCACCGGTTGCGCCGCAGCGCCTCGGCCAGCCGAGCGGGGTGGCAGGGAGCGTTGCCGGGAGCGACCAGGACGTCGTCAACGTCGACGCGAAGCGTCAGTCCGACCTCGCGGCGCCCGGCGCGGCCGGGCGTGAGTCCGACCAGCACCAGGGATTCGACGGGTGGGAACCCGATGAGCTGTGGCAAGCAAGACACCACGGCGCCAGGTCCGGTGAGGCGCACGCGTGGACGCGAGTCAGTGGGGCGAACCGCGATGACGCCTGGACGGTCGATCGGTTGTTTGGACATGCCACGACGGTGTCGTGAGAAGAAGATGTCCTGCGAGGCCGTGCCCAGCATCTGTGGACAGGGGACCTGTCCACAGATGGTTCAGCTGGTGACGGGGCTTGTCGCAGCGTCGAGCTGGGACACGAGCTCGTCGCGTTCGGCCGTGATGGCGTTCACCTGCTGGTGCAGTTCGGCCATCCGGACTTCTGCGTTGCTCAGGCTGCCTGCGAGTTCGGTGATGGTCGCTTCGGCCTCACGGTGCCGGATCTGCCACTCCTGCACGGTGTTCGTGACCGTGCGGAGCTGGGACTCGGCGGCCGCGGTACGGGACTCTGCGGCCTGCCGGACCTGCTCGCTCGCCTCGAGAAGCGCGCGCATCGCGCGAACCTCTTCGGTGTGGTCAGGCATCGCAGGGGCGAGGGCGACGATCTCGGTCGGTGCGTCAGTGGGCTGATGTTCGGAGGCCCCGGCGGTTGAGAACTCGCCGGCGGGGGCCTCGTTCGCGTCGGAGTCATCCTCCGAAACGATGTCTTGTGGTGCGTTTTCCGTCTCGGCGATCGCCTCGACGGCCGCTGTTGGTTTCGGCTTGCGGCCACGCGTGAGGGTCATGCCGAACACCTTGCGCGGCGCGACTTGGCTGGCGCCGTCAGTCGGCACGGCCGGGGTCAGGTCAGGGACCGATTCGATGGCGAGGGGCAAGGCCTCAACAGACGCCTCAACAGACGCCTCAACAGACGCAGGGACGTCGGGTGCCGCGCTCGAGTTCGGTGCTGAGCTGTCGGCGAGGGTTTCGGCATGCTGCGCCTCGGACTGCTCCGGGTTCTTGTCCTTCCTTGAGTGGCTCGAGGGAAGGACGTCGATCGCGGGGCGCGCCAGCGCGCCCGTGATCTCGGCGTCGTACAACTCTGCGGACATCA
>JANPBY010000005.1:0-5335 GCA_031430645.1 Actinomycetes bacterium | reverse complement strand
GAGGCGCCGCGCTCGGCCGAGCATGGCGCTGACACGGTCGTCTGGCTGGCGACCCGCGAGAGCCGCACACCGGCCGGGGACCTCCCTGAAACCGGCCTCTTGTGGGAAGACCGCACCGTCGTCCCCTGGTGATGTGGCGGGTCAGGCGTTGAACGGGGCTAGGAAGGCTACGACGAGTTCGCCAATCGTTGGGAGGTGGTAGCCGCCCTCCTGGACGTGCACCGTCGGCAGCCCCAGGTTGGCGAGGTGTTCGCCCGCCCCGGCGTATCCCTGCGTCGAGACCTGGAGTGGGCTTTCGGGATCATGGAGCGCCGCATCCACCCCGAGCGAGACGACCAAAGCCGTCGCGCCGTACGCCGTGACCGCGTCGCATAACCGGTCGATAGCGCCTAGCCAGGACTGGTCGCCCGAACCGGGGGCGAGCGGCAGGTTGAGGGTGGCGCCTATGCCCGCGCCGGAGCCAGTTTCGTCGCCGAAGCCGACGTAGTGCGGGAACCACCCGGCCCCCGGATCCACGTGCAGGGAGGCATAGAGCACGTCGGCGCGCTTGTAGAAGATCGCCTGCGTCCCATTGCCATGGTGCGCGTCAACGTCGACGACGGCCACCCGCTCGTGGCCAGCGCGGCGCAACGTTTCGGCCGCGACGGCCGCATTGTTGAGGTAGCAGGAGCCGCCGAAGCCTTCGCGGCTCGCGTGGTGCCCCGGCGGACGGCACAGGGCGTAGGCGCTTCGCGTGGCGCCAGAGGCGACCAGGTCGGCTGCCGTCTCGGCGACGTCGACCGCTGCCCGCGCAGCCGTCCAGGTGCCGGGTCCGACCAGCGTCATGGTGTCGTAGCACCAGCGCCCGGCCCGGGCATGGACCGCGGTTGGCTCGCGCACCGGCAGGCTGCCCACGAGGCCGGGCAGGGGGAAGACGTAGGGGACCACCCGGTCCTGGCCGACCTCCTCGGGGATCCCCGAGACGGTCCACGCGGCGTACACGTGCTCAAGGTGGTTGAGGAGCCCCGGGTCATGCAGCGCGGCCAGGATCTCGTCATCGTGGATGGTGGCAGCGACCTCGGGTGCGCCCGCGATCCGGCAGGCCTCCCGGATCAGGACAGCTCGGTGAGGCACCTCAGTGCCAGGCGTCCGGACCCCTATCCAGATCTCGGCCGCGGGCTCATGGAGGCGCACGTCGTCGCTCCACACCAGGGTCGTCCGCACGCTCACGCATCGAGCATGCCAGGAGGGAGGCGCTGGCGTGCCGACGTACGGCAGGATGCCGACCATGCCTCGCGCTGCTGACCTGGGAATCAGGATCGGCCTGCTCCCGAGCGGCCCGACCAACTCCGTCCTCGATGTGCCGGGGGTGGGGCTGGGGCACGCGACTGTCTCGCGGGACGAGCCCGACCCGCCGGAGGGGCGCGGAATCGCGCGAACCGGCGTGACGGTGCTCCGGCTCGCCGACGATGCCTTCACCCGGCCGATTCCCGCCGGCGGTGCAGTCCTCAACGGTGCTGGTGAACTCACGGGCCTGCTCACCGCGCGCGAGTGGCGGTTGCTCGAGACGCCCATCCTTTTGACCTCGACGATGCAGCTCGGTCGGGTCTATGACGCCGCTTGCGTCCTGATGCTCGAGGAGGAGCCTCTGGCCAACGAACAGGTCGTCATCCCCGTGGTCGGTGAGTGCGACGACTCGTGGCTCAACGACATCCGCCGGATGCAGGTGACCGAGAACGATGTGCGCGTGGCCTGGCAGGAGGCCAAGGACTCGGTCGGGTCCTTGCTGCCACCTGCAGAGGGGGCGGTCGGATCAGGAACCGGAATGCTCTGTCTCGGTTTCAAGGGTGGGATCGGTACGGCGTCCCGGGTCGTCCCGTCCGGGCATACGGTCGCCGTCTTGTTGATGACCAATTTCGGCGAGCGCGACCGGCTCACTGTCGACGGGGTGCCGGTCGGCCGTTTGCTGCCGAAGAGCGTGCCGGGGTGTGTGCCCAACGACGAAGGCTCGTGCATCGGGATCGTCGTGACCGACGCGCCGCTGGACGGGGCTGACTGCGCCCGACTTGCGCGCCGGGTCGGTCTCGGTTTGGCCCGTGCCGGGTCGGTAGCCACCCATGGCAGCGGCGAGATCTTCTTCGCGGCGGCCCTAGGGGTCCGGGCTGATCGCGCCGGTGCGTTGCAGGGGATGCCGTTGACCGGGTCAGCGCTCAATCCGCTGTTCGCTGCTGTGGTCGAGGCCAGCGAGGAGGCGGTGCTCAACTCGATGATGATGGCGACGACGATGCGGGGCTGGCAAGGGCGAGTGGCACACGCACTGCCGGCGGAGCACGTACGAGACTTGTTGCTCGCAGCTGGTCGGATCACGGCGAATCCGGCGTGACGGAGTCGCCCGGGAAGGGCTCTCGCGTCGACGCCTGGCTCCCGATGGCCGACGGGATCCGCTTGTCGGTCACCCTCCATCTGCCGGACCCGGCCGGCGGACCGCAGCCGTGCATCCTCGAGGCGTTGCCCTATCGCAAGGACGACATGACCTCGACGTCGTACTCCGAGGAGTACGAGCGGCTGCGCGACGAATACGGCTATGCCGTGGCGCGACTCGATCTGCGGGGCACCGGGAGCAGCGGCGGCCGGGCGACCGACGAGTACCCCGCCCAGGAGCAGGCCGACCTGCACGAGGTCATCGCCTGGCTGGCGGGGCAGGAGTGGTGTAGCGGTTCGGTGGGGATGTACGGCACCTCCTACAGCGGCTTCAACTCCCTGCAGATGGCCTGCGAACGCCCCGAGGCGCTCAAGGCGATCTGTGCGATCTATGCCACCGACGACCGCTACACCGACGACGTGCACTACCTCGGCGGCGTATTGAAGTGGCTCGACCTCATCGACTACTGCCACTACATGACGCCGATGAACGCGTTGCCGCCCGTGCCGGCCGTCTGGGGCGAGGGCTGGCGCGAGGAGTGGCTGGCGCGCATCGACGAGCACGAGCCGTGGCTGTTCACCTGGCTGGAGAACGCCACCGACGGCGCCTACTGGCGGCACGGCTCGGTGCGCCCCGACTACGACCGCATCCAGTGCCCGACGATGATCGTCGTCGGCTGGGCCGACGGCTATCGCAACAACTCCTTCCGCACGATGGAGGCGCTGGCCCGCAACGACGTCCCGCGTCGGCTGCTCGCCGGTCCTTGGGCGCACGCCTCGCCGAGCAGCTCGGCTCCCGGCCCGCGGATCGACCTGGTGCCGGAGATGGTTCGCTGGTGGGACCGCTGGTTGCGCGGCGTCGAGAACGGCGTCGACTCCGAGCCGGAGGCGCTTTGGTACGTCCGTGGGTCGCACAGACCCGCTCCTGATCTCGACACCCTGCCCGGCTACTGGCGGGCGGAGGAGTGGCCCTCGCCGCGTTCGGGGACTCGCACCCTGAACATCCTCGGACGCCGGCCGTACCCGGTGCGACCAGACGTCGGTACCGCCGCCTGGATCTCGTGTGCAGGCCACCTGCCCTATGGCCAGCCGTTGGATCAGCGGCACGACGACGCAGACTCCCTCACGTGGGATTTCGAAGCCGAGGAGGTCGAGCTTGCGGGCAACCCGGTCCTGCACCTCACTGTGGCCGCCGACAAGCCGTCGGCGCAGGTGTCGGTCAAGCTGTGCGACCTGTTCGTCGACGGCACGTCGACGCTGATCACCCGCGGGCTGCTCGACCTTGATGCCCGGGACTCACTAGCCGAGCGAAAGCCGTTGGTCCCAGGCCAGGCTTACGAGGTCGCCGTCGAGCTTGAAGCGACAACCTGGAAGTTCGCCCGTGGACACAAGCTGCGGCTGTCGGTGGCAGGTGCGGACTGGCCGAACACCGCGGCGCCGCCTGAACCGGTAACCCTGCACGTGCAGGCAGGACGGCTCGAGCTCCCAGTCATGGAGGAGCCTTCACCTTGGCCGGTCCCGGAATTCGTCGCGGGCGATGAAGTCTCAGGAGAGGTCGCGGAGGGTGTGGTGTGGCGAGTCGAGCGCGACATTCTGGCGGGGATGACCACCTGCGTCATCGATCACGGTTCGGAGTATGAAGCGCCGTACGGGACTGTCGTCGAGCACTACGCCGGGCGGGTCTCGGTCGACACCGCCACCTTCGAGCAGCGCGCCGAGTCCGACGTGTCCTTCACGATGCGCTACGCCGTACCCGACGCGGTTGCCCTCACGTCCCGAGCGACACTCGACGTACGCGCCACACCGCAGTCGTACGACGTCACGATCGAGTTGGTGTGCCTCGAGGGGGACGTAGAGGTGGCGCGCCGGTCCTGGGAGCGCACCTTCCCCCGCCGTTGACCGCTTAGCCGAGCGGATCGCCTATCTCCGGTCAGTCGTGACCTACGGCGGACTAGCCTCGCGCGCATGCGCTTCGCGGTGGGGATCCCCAATCTCGGTGACTACGCCGATCCGCGGGTTCTCGCCGACCTTGCAGAGCTCGCGGAGGAGTCCGGCTGGGACGCGGTCTTCTGCTGGGACCACCTCAGCCGGCTCGGCGAGCCGGCCACCGATCCGCAGGTGGCTCTCGCCGCGATGGCGATGGTGACCGAGCGGGTCCTTCTCGGTGCCATGGTGACACCGCTGGCTCGTCGGCGTCCGGCCAAGGTGGCCCGCGAGACGGTCGCTCTCGATCGGTTGTCGGGCGGACGGTTGATCGTCGGGGTCGGCCTCGGGGCGCACGACGAGGAGGAGTTCGAGTCCTTCGGCGACCAGACGGACCGAGTTGTGCGCGGGCAGATGCTCGACGAGGCCCTGGAGGTCGTCACCGCGCTGTGGACCGGAGAGTCGGTCGATCACGCGGGGGAGCACTACCGAGCGCGTACGCCATCCGGCTTTAGGCCGGTCCCCGTGCAACAACCTCGGATCCCGATCTGGGTCGCGGGGACGTGGCCGTCTCGACCGGCCTTCCGTCGCGCGGCGCGCTACGAGGGGCTGTTCCCGACCTTCCGTGGCGTCTCGGTACCGGAGAACGTACGTCCTGACCTGCTGGCCGAAGCAGTGGAGTATGCCAAGTCCCATCGCGATCCTGGATTGCCGCCTATGGAGGTAGCCATCGAGGGGTCATCGCCGAGCGAGGTGTCCCTCGATGACTACGCCGCGGCCGGCCTCACCTGGTGGGTGGAGACGATCGGGTGGTTCCGCGGGTCTCCGGAGGAGATGCGGCGTCGCGTCGCGGACGGGCCACCCACCTGAGGTTCGACGCTGATGGTCGATCTTCAGGCGGCGTCGTCCCAGGGGAGGGTGTTGTTGTCGGGACCTGATTTCGGGGTGCTGGTCCCGATGAGTTGTCCGTGTCGGTCGGTGAAGGTGAGGGTGCCGGCGGGGTTGCCTTCGA
>JANPBY010000004.1:0-70698 GCA_031430645.1 Actinomycetes bacterium | reverse complement strand
CCACCCCCCCGCCCCCTCCCCCCCCCGCTGCGTGGCACTTTCCGACCGCCCCCCCCCGCGGGCCCCTAACAAAACGCCACACACAGCGGGGGGTCAGGTGTGGAACCAGGCGGCGGCTGAGGCTGGGAGGGGGCCGGAGGCATATGCCGGGTCGCTGGCTAGGAGCAGCTCGGCGCCCGAGAGGACGTCGGCAGCCAGGTCGATGGGGGCGGTGCCGAAGTTGATCACGCAGAGGAAGGCGCCACGACGGTAGCCGAGGACCTCCCGAGGAAGTCCCTCGACCCAGGTGATGACATTCCCCGACGGGATGGCCGTACGGCGCAGCCGCAGTGCCTTGCGAAACATCGACAACGTGGAACCCTCGGCCTCGTTCTGAACCTCCACTGAGAGCTCTCCCCAGGCAGCAGGTTGTGGCAACCATGGGGTCGAGCCAGAGGGGCCGAAGCCGTATGGCTTCGCACTTCTCGACCAAGGGATGGGCACTCGGCACCCATCACGCCCTCTCACGGTGTGACCTGACCGCTCCCAGGTGGGGTCATGCAACGACTCATCGGGAAGGTCGAGGACCTCTGGGAGCCCAAGTTCCTCGCCCTGATAGATGTAGGAGGAACCGGGAAGACCATGCATGAACAGCGCCATCGCCTTGGCACGCGCCAACCCGATCGGGCCGTCGCCGTAGCGTGTGACCGGGCGATAGACATCGTGGTTGGCGAGCACCCAGGTGGCCGGGGCCCCGACAGCTTGCGCGTCGTGCAAGGACACCGTGGCCACGTCACGGACGACCGCGGGGTCCCATGGTGCGAAGATCCAGCGGAAGTTGAAGGCCTGGTTCAATTCATCCGGCCGCAGGTAGCGAGCGAGAGCGGCGGGGTTCCCGAGCCAAACCTCGCCGACCGTCATCCGCTCGCCAGGGTAGGAGTCGAGGATTGCTCGCCAGCCCTGATAGATCTCGTGAATGCCCGGCTGGTCGAACATGGGGGTGCGCAGCTCGGGGTCGAGGTTGTTCAGCAGATGCTGCCGTAGCAGGTCGCCGCCGAGGGAGGGCAAGCCGGCTTCTTTGACCAGACCGTGGGCGACATCGATCCGGAAGCCGTCGACGCCGCGGTCCAGCCAGAACCGCAGAACGCTCTCGAACTCAGCCACAACCTCCGGGTGATCCCAGTCGAAGTCCGGTTGCTCGGGGGTGAAGATGTGGAGGTACCACTCTCCGCGGGACCCGTCTGCCTCGGTGACGCGGCTCCACGCCGCCCCTCCAAAGGCTCCGGGCCAGTCGTTCGGCGGCGTGTCGGGGCGTTCCGGGTCGACGGGGCGGAAGTGGAAGCGAGCTCGCTCCGGACTCCCGGGGCTGCCGGCCACTGCTGCACGGAACCAGACGTGCTGGTCGCTGCAGTGGTTGGGCACGATGTCGACGATCACGCGCAGCCCGAGATCATGGGCCTCGGCGACCAGGGCGTCGAAGTCGGCCAACGTTCCAAACTGTGGGTCTACGTCGCGGTAGTCCGCGACGTCGTACCCGCCGTCGGCCATCGGCGAGGTGTAGAACGGCGTCAACCAGATCGCATCGACCCCGAGGTCGCGCAGATAGGTGAGTCTCGAGCGCACCCCAGGCAGATCGCCGATTCCGTCGCCGTCAGAGTCGGCGAAGGACCGGACATAGACCTGATAGACGACGGCGTCGCGCCACCACTCAGCCAACTCGCGCTCCCGGGGTCTCGTCATCGAAGGTGTTGATCATGGATTCAGCGGCGTAGGTGAGGTAGTCCCAGAGCATCGCACGTGGCTCGGGATCGAGGCCGAGTTCCTCGACGGCCGCGAACATGTGACCCAGCCACGCATCGCGCTCCGCCGGTCCGATGCGGTAAGGCGCGTGTCGCATCCGAAGCCGGGGGTGGCCGCGTTGTTCGGAGTACGTCTTCGGCCCACCCCAGTACTGCTCGAGGAACATCCGAAGCCGGTCCTCGGCCGGACCCAGGTCGGCCTCGGGATAGAGCGGTCGCAGCAGCGGATCGGCGGCGACCCCGACGTAGAAGTGGTGCACGAGGCGCCGAAACGTGTCCGCTCCGCCCATCAACTCGTACGGGGTCAGCGCGCCCTCGGGGTCCTGCGGTGCCTCGGTCATGCTGCAGATTCTCTCAGGGTCACCTAGATGGAGCATCGAAGCAGGGGGCTGGGGGGACGACGAGTTCTAGGTGACGGCGAACCTCTCGCGCCGGAGCGTTCTCGGCGTCGCCGCCGCTGGCACCGCAGCGTTGGCAACCTCGACCACTCTGGCCCCCTCAGCCTCGGCCGCGCCGGGCGCGGTCACCCTCCAGGCGGTCGGAGTCGCCCCGGCGTCACCCCGCCTGCTCGGCGGCGACAGCACGCTGCACCTGCTCCGACGGACGACGTACGGGCTGACGCCCTCGCTGGTGT
Organism: Actinomycetes bacterium; assembly: GCA_031430645.1. Classification (GTDB taxonomy): domain Bacteria; phylum Actinomycetota; class Actinomycetes; order DATJPE01; family DATJPE01; genus JANPBY01. Next base: position 68,286 of record JANPBY010000004.1, on the reverse strand, counting down.
CCCATGCGAAGGCGCTCGGACCGCGCGGCTGGCTGGAGGAGCAGCTCGCGCCCAGCTCGATCACGGACACCACAGCCGATGCGATGCTCGCGCACTTCCCGCGCCTGAAGTGGTCGATCAGGACGGTCTGGGACGCCGAGAACCGGCCTGACAACGACCCGCTCAAGCTGGACAACTTCAGCTGGGAGGTCATGCAGGACCTGCTGTATTCAACGATCGGCCGGGCTCTGTGGAGCAAGCGTCAGCTCTTCGAGGTGATGGTGGACTTCTGGTCCAACCACCTCAACGTGACCTGTCCCGGTGACGGCTGGGACAACCGGCATCGCTACGACCGCGACGTGATCCGGCCGCACACGTTCGGTTCCTACAAGAACATGTTGCTGGCATCCGCCAAGCACCCTGCCATGCTGCAGTACCTCAACCAGGCCGAGTCCAACAAGTACGCCCCCAACGAGAACTACGCCCGTGAGCTGCTCGAGCTGCACAGCGTCGGTGTTGAGGGTGGCTACGACGAAGCGGACATCTATGCAGCCGCCCGGTTGCTCACCGGCCTCACCACGTTCAACCCGAACCCTCCCTACAGCAACTCCAACCCGAGCTGGACGCGGCAGGACTTCAGATTTGATGCGAGCATTCACGACGCCACTGCGGGCAAGGTGCTCGGCTACTCCTGGTCCAGCCACAGCGCAGGTCAGGGCCTGACCCACATCGACGCCTACGTCAACTACCTGGCGAGGCACCGCAAGACTGCCGAGCGGATCGCCTACAAGCTCGGACAGCACTTCGTGGCCGACGAGCCACCGTCGTCTTTGACCTCGCGGCTGGCTGACGTCTATCAGGCCAACGATACGGCGATCGTTCCCATGCTCCGTGCGCTGTTCACGTCGAGGGAGTTCCGCTACTCCTCAGGTATGAAGGTGCGGCGCCCCTACGAGGACCTGATCGCCGGACTGCGCGCCATCGACGTCAAGCCGAGCACCAAGCCGGACTTCCCGGCCGACGGCGACAGCTACTTCCGAGGCCTCGAAGCCGTCTACTACCAGAGTCGAGACCTTGGCAACGCGCCGCTGAACTGGGGCCCGCCCAACGGTTATCCCGACACTGCCAAGGACTGGCAGTCGGCCAACGGCATGCTGGGTCGCTGGAACAACCATCGATCCCACGCCTACGGGTATTGGCCCAGCGCGTCGGACAACGGTTTCACTTGGCCGGCAAAGCCGACGATCGCCGGACTCACGGCGAATGACGTGGCGCTGTGCCGTGCGTTGCTGCCGCAGCCGCTGCCAGCGACGTACGGCGAACTCGTGGACGTGCTCGCTCGTCGGCTCCTCCAGCAGCCGATGCGCCCAGAGCACAGGGACGCGGCCTTGACGTTCCTCGCCAAGACAGCCTCGACCGTGCCCAAGGAGACCGATGGCGCAGTGCGCTGGCAGTTCGGCGACCTCGTCGCACTCATCCTCAATAGCCCCTACCACGCGTTGCGGTGACCTGACATGACTCCACGAACGGTCCAGGACCCCGGGTGCGGTTGCCCCGACCACGAGCGCGCCACGTTGTCACGCCGGACCCTGCTGCGCAGCGCCGGCATCGTTGGCGCAGCGGGCGTGGCCTCGCCTTTGCTCTCGACGCAGGTGGCGTTGGCCGCGCCCGACTACACCGGCGACACCGTCGTGGTCTTGTCGATGCGTGGTGGGTTTGACGGGCTGTCAGCCGTGGTCCCCTACGGCGACCCGGCCTATCTCGGGTTGCGCAGCCACAACACCGCCGTGCCGCAGGCCCAGCTTCTCGACGGCACCACGGACGGATACTTCGGGCTGCACCCTTCCTTCGCGCCACTCAAGCCCTATTGGGACTCAGGAAGTTTCGGGGTCGTCCACGCCTGCGGGCTGTGGGCACCGGACCGGTCCCACTTCGAGGCGCAGGCCGAGATGGAGCGGGCCGCTCCGGGAACCTCGGCTCGTTCAGGTTGGCTGGACCGCGTGATCGGGATCAACGGACTCGGCTCGTCCTTCCAGGCGGTCCAGGTCGGCGACACGCTCCCGCCCGACAGTCTGCTCGGCCCAAACCCCGAACTAACCATGGACAACCTCGACAGATTCCGCTTGGACGGTGCATCATCCACCGCTGATCGCCTGCGTTGGGATGCGGCGCTGCGATCCTTGCACGACACCTCCCCGACGTCGCTGAAGCAGCCGACGTATACGACCCTCGACGCCATTCAGACTGTGGCAGGGATGGGTACCGCCAACGACTATCTGCCGGGCGACGGGGCTGTCTATGACACAGGCAGCGGCTTCGCTCGGTCCCTGCGTGATGTTGCTCGGATGATCAAGGCCGGGGTCGGTCTGCAGGTGGCCTGTATCGACTACGGCAACTGGGACATGCACACGGATCTCGGTCCGATCCGCCCCCCAGGTCAAACGGGGGGGGAGTATTGGTTTGCGGACCATCTCCTGGAGTTCACGACCGCGCTGGCCGCCTTCATGCAGGACCTCGGGCCGAAGATGGACGACGTCACGGTGGTCACTCTCACCGAGTTCGGGCGCCGGGCCGAGGACAACACCTCCGAAGGCCTCGACCACGGCTATGCCACGGCCGTCATGCTTGCCGGCAACGGGGTCAAGGGCGGCTCGGTCAAGATGTCCGGTCCCTGGCCGACGCTGGACGATGGTGCTCTCGTCGACGGCGACCTCGACGTGACGACCGACTACCGGATCGTGCTGAAGGAGATCCTGTCCAAGCGCTGCCGGGTGTCTGCCGGTGACCTAGGGTCGATTTTCCCCGGTCTGCCGGGCGGGACCCTCGACCTCATGAAGCCGAAGGCATAGAGGTCTGCTCGCTGACGTACGTCCTTCGCCCTTCTCGCCCTTCGGCGGCGCGAGCGATGTTGCGCACCATCGATCCGAACACGATGCCGTGGAAGGGCGCCACCGACCACCAGTAGAGATGTCCGGCGAGACCGCGCGGGTGGAACAGTGCGCGCTGGGCGTAGACCGTGGTGCCGTGGGGGCTCTCTTCGACTCTTAGGTCGAGCCAGGCGAGGCCGGGCATGCGCATCTCGGCGCGCAGCCTAAGGAGCTCCTCGGGCTTGCGCACCTCGACCCGCCAGAAGTCCAACGCCTCACCCACGTAGAGGTGTTCGGGGTCCCGCCGGCCCCGCCGCAGGCCGACGCCTCCAACGGCTCGGTCGAGGAGACCGCGAACCTCCCAGGCAAGGGGGAACGAGTACCACCCGTTCTCGCCGCCGATGCCCTCGATGACCGACCACAGGGCAGCAGGGGTCGACGCGACCTCTCGTCTGCGTTTGTCCTCGTAGAGACTCCCGCCTGCCCAGTCCGGGTCGGTGGGCAGCGGGTCGCTCGGCGCACCCGGGACCAAGGCGGAGGACCAACGCGTGTCGACCCGGGCGTCCCGGATCCGCTGGAGAGCGAGTCGCAATGCGTCGGTTAGGGGAAGCAGACCCTCAGGAGGATTGGGGATCCAGCCGGCGATGTCGTGCTCGCGGCAATACACCTCGTGCTTGAGCGATTCCACGAGAGGCTTGGCCAGGGCTCCAGGCACGGGGGTCACGATTCCGACCCAGTGCGCGGACAGCGTGGGGGACAGGACCGGCACCCGGATGATCACCCGACGCTTCAGCCCGGCCGCGAGGGCGTACGCCTGCATCATCTGCTCGTACGTCAGTACGTCGGGGCCGCCGATGTCGAAGCCACGATCGACCTCGGGCGGCAGCGCCGCGCACCCCACGAGGTAGCGGAGCACGTCGCGGATGGCGATGGGTTGGATGCGGTTAGCGACCCACCGCGGCGTGACCATCACGGGGAGACGTTCGGTGAGATAGCGCAGCATCTCGAAGGACGCCGAGCCGGAACCGATGATCACCGCGGCTTTGAGCACCACGGTGGGCACGCTCGAGGCGAGGAGGATCTCGCCAACCTCCGCGCGCGAACGCAGGTGTGGCGACAGCGCCTCGTCCGTGGGGCTGAGGCCGCCGAGGTAGACCATGCGCCCCACTCCCGCGCGTTCGGCGGCGGCGCCAAAGCCGCGGGCCATGTCGCGGTCCTCGGTCTCGAAGGAGTCCGACCCGAGCGCGTGGATCAGGTAGTAGGCGACGTCGACGTCTGCGAGGGCTCGGTCGAGGTCTTTTGCGCTCCCCGCATCGCCCTCGACGACTTCGACCTGATCTACCCACGGGTGGTCGCGGAGGCGTTCGGCCGCGCGCACCAAACAGCGAACTCGGTAGCCGGCAGCGAGCAGTTCCGGCACCAGGCGGCCACCGACGTAGCCAGTAGCCCCGGTCACCAGGCACAGCATTCCGGGCTCCGCGGCGATGGGCGTCACCCACTGATCCTCCCGCGGACGACTCACCTCCGCACCCCCACCCCATGGCGCGTGGCTAAGGGGCGTCGGGGAATGCCCTGGCTCCAGGCCCGGCGACGGCGGGGCGCGCGATGCCCGCGGCGTCCAGCGCGGTGAGCACCCGCTCGCGCAAAGCGCGCCCGACGGCAAGGTTGCGCAAAGGTTTGGTGCGTTGCCGCACCTGCAAGTTGACGGCTGTGGCCGTCATTGACTCGACCGCGACGGTCGGGGGGTCGCTAAGGATGTCTGGAGCCCAGGCTGGGTCCGCGGCGAGCTCGGCAACAGCTGCTCGGATCGCGTCCGCGGCCGCATCGACGTCAGCGCCGTACGCCAGCGGGATGTCCACGATGGCTAGCCCGAAACCCTGGCTCCGGTTGCCGATGCGTTGGATCGAGCCGTGCGGTACGTACCAGATCACGCCCTGGTCGTCGCGCAGGCGGGTGAGCCGAAGTCCTACTTCCTCGACCGTGCCGAGGGCCTCACCGGTGTCCACGAAATCGCCGACGGCGTATTGGTCCTCGAGGATCATGAAGATCCCGGTCAAGAAGTCCTTGACCAGGCTCTGGGCACCGAAGCCGATCGCGATTCCGACCACGCCGGCGCTGAGGAGAAGTGGCCCGACGTCCACTCCCAGCGAGGCCAACACGGAGACCGCAGCAATGCCGAACACGACGAGGGTCGTGATGCTCTTGAGAATTCCGGCAACCGTGCGGGCACGCTGACGCAGTCTCTCAGCCATCTCGTCGCTGTCAGTCACGCCGACTGCGGTGCTCGTCGTTGCGAGCCGCCGGGAGAGGGCGTTGTCGGCCAGGTGCACGATGGTGCGGTCGAGAATGCGGCAGATCAACCAACGCACGAGGACCGCGACGATGATGACGCCGGCGACCTTGATCGGCCACGACAGGACCCTGCCTACCGTTTGTGCCGTGGTTTCAGCCGATGCTGACGGACTGGGCGAGCTGGAGCCTGGTATCTCGGACAAAATGGAGATCAGGGTGTTGCCCAAGAGCGTGCTCACGGAGCGGGGCTCACGGGCCTGAGGCCAATGTCCGCGCCTGGGAGAAGAATTCAGCGACCGCCTCGGCGTCAGCGAAGGCGGTGGCTGGACGCAGGGCGCCGAAGGGTGCGTTCCAGAACGGGTCGACGTCGGTCCATTGAGCGAAGGCCCAAGGCCCGGCGTAGGCATACGGCTCCGGGTGCGCGGTGTCGCCCGGGGAAACTCCGTAGTTGACCTCTTCGACGCTGACGCCCAGGTCGAAATGCTCGGGCCAGAGCACCGGCGTCACCTCGGGCCACAGCGAGTTGATCGCTTCTTGGCCGCGAGCGAACCACTCGACCATCAACTCTGCGTCCGCAACCTCGATGTCAGCCGGGTCCTCAGCGACGCTTCCGGAGTGGTCGCTGTAGTGCGTCGGCACTGACCAGTTCAGACCCGCCTCGGCTGCGAGCTGACCGAAGGTGCCGGTGACGGCAACGGTGCGCCCGTCGACCACCAGAGCACCTTTGAGGTAGCGAGCGTCAGGGGCGGCGACCGTGGCAATCGCTCCGTCGATGACTCGGAGCCGGATCGTCCCGGACGCCATGAATTGCGGGCCGGACAGCAGCCCTTCGGCGAGGCCGTGAAGGCACATGCGGCTGGTGGTGTAGCGGTCAAGGTCCACCGCGCTACCTTGCCGGTTCGGCCAGCTGCGAGTCCAGTGGGGGGCCAGTTGCTGAGGACTCACGTCAGTGCAAGACCTGTGTGCGCTGCAGTGAAGGCCAGCACCTCCACCGACAAGTCGATCGACCGACTCACGGCGCGCGCTCCGTGCCCGACATCAGGTTCAGCGCGGATGAGGATCGGCCGGTTTCCTGAGGTCGCGTGCTGCATCGCCGCGCACAGCTTGCGGGCGTGTAACGGGTCGACCCGGGAGTCACCGTCGAAAACCGTGAACAACGTGGCCGGGTAGTCGGTGCCCTCGACGACGCGGTGGTAGGGCGAATACGCGAGCAACCAGGCGAGTTCCTCTGGCAGCGCGGCCGAGCCGTACTCGACGTTCCACGTCGCGCCGAGGCCGAACTGTTCGTAACGCACCATGTCGAGAAGTGGCGCCGAGCAGACCACCGCTGCGAAGAGTTCGGGTCGTTGGGTGACCGCGCCGCCCACCAGCAGCCCACCGTTTGAGCCGCCGTTGATGGCTAGCTGGTCGGCAGTCGTCCACTCGTTGTCGACCAGCCACTCAGCCGCGGCGTGGAAGTCGTCGAAGACGTTCTGCTTGTTGCCCAGCATCCCGTCGCGGTGCCATTGCTCGCCTTCTTCGCCACCGCCGCGCAGCCCAGCGACGGCCCAGACGCCCCCAGCTTCGACCCACGAAAGCACGGTGGCCGAGAATCCGGGGGTCAGTGGGAGGCCGAACCCGCCGTAGCCGTAGAGGATCGTCGGCCGGGGACCGGTGGGGTCGCCCGTCTTGGAGATGACGAACATGCGCACCTCGGTGCCGTCAGCAGACTGGTAGGTGACCTGTTGCGTCGTGATCGGCGGGACATCGACCGTGCCCGGCGCCGTGGCCCACAGTGTCGTTTCGCCGGTGCGGGCGTCATAGCGCTGGACGGTGGAGGGGGTGGTGTGGTCGGTGTAGCCGAACCACGCCTCGTGTCCTCCCTCCGGTCGTTCGATGATGCCGCCGATCGTGCCGACCCCGGGGAGGGGCACGTCCGCAAGTTGCAGTCCGGTGGCCAAGTCGTGGACCGTTAGCTCAGACACCGCGTGCCGGGTCCAGGATGCGAGCAGGACGGGTGAGTCGAGCTCAGGTCCGTCCAGGACGGCGTAACCGTCGAGCACGGCGATCGGGTCCTCGGCGAGCAGATCGGTCCAGTCGTCGACCTCGAGGTGGTCAGGTGTCGTGAAGCAGAGCCGACCCCTGGGCGCGTCACGGTCAGTGAAGACCAGCACCCGGCCGTCGCGGCACACCTCGAGTCCGGTCTGAGCATCGACGTCTACCTGAACGGGACGAAGATCGGGTCCATCCAGGGAGCTGGTCGTCAGATCAGCCAGATAGAGGTCGTTTCGGGGTTCGGTGCCTTCCGAAGCCGAGACCTGCAGCCATCGCCCGTCGCGGCTGACCGAGGCTCCGTAATACTCGGTGTGCTTGCGTCCCTCGCCGAAGACGAGGACGTCTTCGGCTGGATCGGTGCCCAGCCGGTGCAGCCACACGCGTCGGTGGAACTGCTCCTCGCCGTCGGGCACCAGCTCGGGAGCCAGCCGACGTACGTAGTAGTAAGACCTGCCGCCAGGCAGCCAGGCCACCGGTGAGTATCTGGCCCGGTCGATCGGGCCGTCGACGATCTCGCCAGTCGTGACGTCGATGACGCGAAGCACCGCCTGTTCGGTGCCGCCTTCGGACACCTGGTAGGCGAGGAGGTGACCTTCCTTTGTGGGCTGCCAGGTGTCGAGGGTCGTCAAGCCAGTGGCATCCAGGGCCATGGGGTCGATGAGGACCCGCTCGGTGCCATCAGGGTCGACGGTCAGGAGTACGGCATGCTCCTGCGCAGCGTTGCGGCGCATGAAGAACTGGCGCTCACCCCGCCAGACGGGGGCGGAGACGATGCCCGCGTCGAGCAACTGGCCCATCCGGGCGCGCAGGGCGTCCTGACCCGGCCAGGTTGCGCGCTGGGAGACCAACAAGGCGTCCTGGGCCGCGCCCCACTCCTTGGTCGCCGGATCATCTGAGGTCTCCAACCAGCGATAGGGGTCGCTCACCTTGTGACCGTGGAGGTCCTCGACGAGGTCGAGTCGATGGGCGACTGGGTAGTCCGGACGGCCGGGATCGGAGGTCATGACATCCAACCTAGGTGGGTGAGGTTGGCGATTCACGGTGGCGGTGGGCGTGTCCGATGCGCAGACTAAGCACCGGAGGTCACTTCACGATGGCGCACACCCTGGTGCTGAATGCCACGTACGAGCCGCTCGGCGTGGTGTCAGATCGGCGTGCGCTGCTCCTGGTCCTCGCGGACAAGGCCATCACGGTCGAGGAAAGCGGGTCGATCGCGCACAGTGCCACCCGGGCGATCGAGGTGCCGTCGGTGATCAGACTGACCCGCTATGTCCGGGTCCCGCACCGCGCCCATGTCCCATTGACCCGACGGGCGATCTTTGCGCGGGACCACGGTCGATGCGCCTACTGCGGTGGCACCGCTAACAGCGTTGACCATGTCGTCCCACGCAGTCGCGGCGGGCGCCACCAGTGGGACAACGTGGTCGCAGCGTGTTCCCGATGCAACCGGGTCAAGGCTGACCGTTCAGTCGCCGAGCTCGGGTGGAGGTTGCGAAGCACCCCACGCCAACCGACCGGCTCTGCCTGGCGGATCCTCGGCACAGGTCGGGCCGACCCGCTTTGGGCCGACTACCTCCTCGGACACGGCCTGGCAGAGGCCAGCGCGGTGTCTGCATGAGTTCGGGACCTTGGTGAGTGGACCGCCCGAGCTGCCCGGTGAGTTGTTGCGCGCCCTGGCCGAGAGCTACTCAGTCACGCTGGACTACTGGGATTGGCAGGGACGCGAGGTTGTCGTCGCTGCAGACACCATCCGGGCTGTGCTCGGTGCCCTCGGTGTGGATGTCTCGACCGCCGAGTCGACACAGGCAGCGCTCGCCGATCGATCCCTTGCACCGTGGCGCCAGATGCTGCCGCCGACGATCGTCACTCGCGGCGGCGCCGACTGCGAGGTTGCCGTCCATGTTCGACACGGTGCTCCGGTCAGCGTCTGGGTGGAGCTCGAGGATGGCTCACTTCGCCGCGACGTTGAGTCTCGCGATGTCTGGGTGCAGCCCCAAGAGATTGACGGCGGTCTGGTCGGACGCGCGACCGTCGCCCTGCCCAGGGACCTTCCGCTCGGGTGGCACACGCTGCGGGCAACGTCCGGGGACGCGGTCAGCTCGGCGGTCCTCATCGTCACCCCGGACCGGCTCGAACCGACGTGCGCTCCTCGGGGCAGCCACGCCTGGGGGCTGATGACCCAGCTCTACCAATTGCGTTCTACTCGTTCCTGGGGACTTGGCGACGTCGCCGATCTGATGGCCTTGGCGGAGTGGAGCGCCACCGAGCTGGGCGCCGACTTCGTCCTCGTCAACCCCCTGCATGCGGCTGAGCCAATCGCGCCCATGACGCCATCCCCCTACCTTCCAACGAGCCGGCGCTACGCCAACCCGCTCTACCTCAGGGTCGAGGACATCCCCGAGTACGCATTTCTTTCCTCGACCGACCGGGCGTCGGTGCAGGCGCTCGCTGCGCCGTTGCGGGCGGGCCTCCGGACGGATGTCTTGCTGGACCGGGACGCGTCGTGGTCGGCCAAGAGAGCCGCTCTCGTGCTGATCAGATCGGTTCCTTTGACCCCTGATCGGGCGGCTGACCTTGAGCGCTTTCGGCAGGAGGAAGGTTCCGGACTGCTTGGCTTCGCGACTTGGTCGGCCTTGGCGGAGACGTACGGCCCCAAGGTCGAGACCTGGCCCGAAGACCTCCGGGACTGCGGGAACCCGGCCGTCAAGACCGCGCGCGCCGAGCTCGAGGATCTGGTGGAGCTGAACGTGTGGTTGCAGTGGCTGCTGCAGGGACAGCTGGCCGCCGCTCAAGAAGCGTCTCGGGCGGCCGGCATGCGCATCGGGCTCATCCACGATCTCGCCGTGGGCGTTCATCCTGACGGGGCCGATTCATGGTCGCTGCGCGGAGTTTTCGCCGCCGGATGCTCTGTGGGCGCACCGCCGGACGCGTTCAACCAGGTGGGTCAGGACTGGTCGCAGCCGCCGCTGCACCCAGGGCGGCTCGCCGACGTCGGATACGCACCGTTTCGCGATCTGGTTCGTGGGGCGTTGAGACATGCGGGAGGGCTGCGGGTCGACCACGTCATCGGCTTGTTCCGCATCTGGTGGGTGCCCGACGGGCTGCCCGCCTCGGAGGGGACCTATGTCCGCTACGACCACGAGGCACTCGTGGGGATCCTTGCTCTGGAGGCGCACCGAGCGGGGGCGGTGGTGATCGGGGAAGATCTCGGCGTCGTCGAGCCATGGGTCCGCGAATACCTCGTCCAGCGCGGGCTGCTGGGGACGTCGATCAGCTGGTTCGAGAAGGGTTGGTCGGGCGAGCCACTGGCGCCGGAGCACTGGCGGGAGGCTTGTCTAGGGACCGTCACCACCCACGACCTGCCGCCGACCGCCGGATATCTGCGAGGTGAACACCTGGTGATCCGTGAGCGTCTCGGGCTGCTCACTCAGTCGCTCCAGGAAGAGCAGGCGACCGATCAGGCGGAGCGCTTTGCGGTGATCCAGGTGCTTCGTGAGTCCGGACTGCTGTCTGACGACGCGGTTGGCAGCGAGGAAGAGTTGGAGGACGTGCTCGTGGCCCTGCACGCACAGCTTTCGCGGACTCCGTGTCGGTTGCTCGGTGTGTCTTTGGCGGACGCGGTCGGGGATCGTCGAGCGATCAACCAGCCCGGCACCGACCAGGAGTACCCGAACTGGCAGTTGCCGCTCACTGACGGCGCCGGGGCGTGCGTGCTCCTCGACGACCTAGCCACACCCGGCGGTGCCGCACTCGCCCGACGGCTGGCAGCTGTCTTGGCACCGAACCCGGCCCAGTAGGCTTGCTTCGTGATGAGGCCACGACTCAGTTCACCCAAGGTGCGCCGGCGTAAGACGGCCGTGATCACCTCTGTAGTCCTCGGCGGATGGCTCGCGCTGGGTCCGGCTGGTGCGGCGTTGGCTGACTCCGGTGACGACGGAGAGGTGCTCGCCGCACCGTTGCCGCTCGGCCAGGCGGCGCTGATCTATGGAGGGATCCCGCTCGCCATCATCGGGCTGATCTGGCTGTTCGCCTCGATCCCGTCCATGGTTAGTGCGCCGCGATATCGCCCTGGTCTTTCCTGGTGGGCGAACCCGGTCTGGTTCGGGGGACCCACCGGTGACTCCCCACTCGAGTCGGAGCCGAACCACGAGGGAGGGGGGACCAGTGCCCGCTGGTGAAGCCTTCTCAGACCGGCAGCGCGAGGACATCCAGCGCGCCATACGGCAAGCCCGCGAGGAATCTGGCCTGCGCTATTCGGTCTACGTAGGAGTCCTCGAGGGTGATCCTCGTCCTGCCGCCGAGGCTCTCCATGGTCGGCTCGGCCCGCTGGCCGCTGATGTTGTCCTCGTCGCCGTGGATCCGGCTGCTCACCGACTGGAAGTCGTGACCGGGGCCGTGGCCAAGAAGTCCCTGGATGACAGGTCGTGCGCCCTGGCAGCTCTCGCGATGACGTCGCAGTTCAGTCTCGGCGACCTCTCGGGCGGGATCGTCAACGGACTGCGCACCCTCGCCGAGCATGCCCGTCACCCGCGCACGTTGCATCTAGATCAACCCTGATCAACCCTGACCGACCCTGATCAACCCGACCCAGGTCAGCGCGTGGGCCTTGGCCCTCAGGCGTCAGCTGCCTGCGCGCGGAGCGCGCGCTCGACCCCGGACCGCCCCTCGGCAAGAAGGCGCCCAAGCACCGTTGGCGGATCTCCTGCGAGGTAGTCATTCGTGCGGTCCACGACAGATTGGTCGATGAACAGCGCCGGGTACATCCCGATGACGATGTTGGTGGCCATCTCCGAGGAGCGCGATTCCCAGACTTGGCCGATGGAAGCGAAGTAGCGGTCGACGTACGGCTCGAGCAGGTCGCGGTGGTCGGGATCCATGAACCCGACGATCGTCGCGGACTGCAAGGCGTTGGGTAGTTCGTCGTGTTCGACGAGCTGCGACCAGGCCTCGGCCTTGGCGGCGGCCGTTGGTCGCGCCGCCCGGACCGTAGCGGCGTGCCTTTGACCGCCGGCCGTCACGTCGCGCGCGAGCTCAGCGTCGATCGCAGCGTCGTCCGCCCGCCCGCACACCACCAGCCGGCGGAGCAGGTGCCAGCGAAGCTCGGTGTCCACCGACAGCCCATCGACGGCCTGCGAGCCATCGAGGAGTCCGGCTAGGAGGTCGAGATCAGCGTCGCCCGTCACCAGGCCCGTGAACGCGCGAACGAAGGCAAGCTGGTGGTCGCTGCCCGGAGCGGCTGCATGGACCTGATCCCGGAGCTCGTCGATGAGTTGTCGGCGGCAGGCGTCGCGATGTTCCGGCCGGACGTAGAGGTCGAGGGCCGAATGGGACACCCGCAAGGTGCTCTGCACAGTGACGATGTCGGTCTCGCTGCCGATGCCGTTGGCCGCGAGGGTCACGAAGGTGCGCGGCGACATCTCGGCGTCACGGGACATGTCCCAGGCCGCACTCCAGCACAGGGCCCGTGCCAACGAGCTGTCGAGCGCAGCGAGGTTGGAGGTCAGCGTCGCAAGTGACTTGGCGTCGAGACGAATCTTGGCGAAGGTCAGGTCGTCGTCATTGAGCAGCAACAGGTCCGGCTGACGGACTCCGACCAGGGAGGACACTTCGGTTAGGGCTCCGACGACGTCGCCCTCCAACCGGTCGCGTCGTGTGAGGGCACCGTCGACCAGGTCGTAGAGGCCGATCCCGATGCGATGTGCGCGCAGGGTCGGGTGGTCCGCAGCTGCCTCCTGGGCGATGCTGAATTGCGCGTACTTACCGTCGTCGGCGAGATCGAAGACTGGGCGCAGCGTGTTGCACCCCGCGGTCTCCAACCACTCCCTTGACCACGCTGTGAGGTCGCGCCCGGATTCCCGCTCGAGCTCGACCATCAGGTCAGCGAGGGTGGTGTTGCTCCACGCGTGCTTGTCGAAGTAGGCGCGCAGGCCAGCCATGAAGTGCTCGACGCCCACCCAAGCAACGAGCTGGCGAAGAACTGATGCTCCTTTGGCGTAGGTGATTCCATCGAAGTTGGCCTTGACCGTCTCGATGTCCGGAGCGTCAGCAACAATCGGGTGCGTGGTGGGCAGTTGGTCTTGGCGGTAGCCCCAGGCCTTGCGTCCTGTGGCGAAGCCTGTCCAGGCTTCGGTGAATCGGGTCGCCGAGGCGGCGGAGTGATAAGCCATGAACTCGGCGAAGGATTCGTTCAGCCACAGGTCGTCCCACCAGCGCATGGTCACCAAGTCGCCGAACCACATGTGCGCCATCTCATGGAGGACTGTGTTGGCGCGAGCATCCCGCACGGCGTCGGTCACCTTGCTGCGGAAGACGAAGTAGTCCTCGTGGAAGGTCACGCAACCGGCGTTCTCCATGGCCCCGGCGTTGAACTCGGCGACGCCGATCTGGTCGTACTTGGTGAAGGGATACGGGGTGCCGAACTCTCGCTCGAAGAACTCGAAACCTTGCTTGGTGATCTCGAAGAGCTCGTCGGGGTCGAGGGACGATCCCAACGACGCTCGGCAATGCAGGCCTAGCGGGATCTGCGAGCCGTCTCCGCGCACGTACACATCGGTGACGCTGGAGTACGGACCCGCGACGATGGCTGTGATGTAGGACGAGATCCGCGGGGTTGCCGGGAAGCCCCAGCGGGCGACCCCCTCCGAGACGGGTTCCGGATCGGGGGTGATCTCGTTCGAGATCACCTGCCAGGCGTCCGGTGCGGTCACAGTGAACGCGAAGGTCGCCTTGAGATCTGGCTGGTCGAAGCAGGCGAAGACCCGATGCGCGTCGTTGGTCTCGTGCTGGGTATAGAGGTAGACCTCACCATCCGCGGGGTCGACGAAGCGGTGGAGTCCCTCGCCGGTGCGGCTGTAGGCGCAATCGGCGACCACGACGAGTTCGTTGGACAGCTCGAGACCCTTCACATGCAGCCCGTCCTCACGGTGCACCTCGAACGGGTCGAGGGCGTTGCCGTTGAGCACGATCTCGTGGATGGTCTCGGCGATCAGGTCGAGCCGTACCGACGCTCCGTCTTCGGAGCACGCGAAGGTGATGACCGTCGTTGACCGGAAGACTTTGTCCCCGGTCGTGACGTCCAAGCTCACGTCATAGGAGTCGACGGTGAGGATGCGGGCGCGCTCGCGTGCCTCGTCGCGGGTCAGGTTCGTGCCAGACACGGGGGGACTCCTCGGGGGGCCGCACGGCTGATCAGGGTCCCGGGCGGACCGTGTGCCGAGCACGCTTCGATGTGGTGCCGCACACGCTAGAGGACGCAGCCCCGGTTCGTGGCATGCGTTGCGGCCAGTTGACTCAGAACACGAACGGGCACCATGGGGCTCGCGCTGAGAGCAGGGCTCTGCTCGTGGCATCCACCGCTCCCAATCGGTGCTCCGTGACCAGGCCCGCGTCGGCCAGACCGCGCAGCGACGTACCCCCGAGATAAACCGCGCCCGCCACTCGCGCGTCGAGCGCGAGGTCCGGTGCCTGCGTAGTCGGGGCACAGGTGGCTCCCGTTGAATCCCCCGAGAGGTGCCAGCGGCCGGTGTTCCACGGACAGAAGGGGTCATCGAGGTCAAGGACTACGTCGATGGCACTTGCGTAGGTGCGCGAGGTCAAGGCGCGGTCGACGTCGACCAAGCGCGCAAACAAGGCGTCGCCGACGGTGGCCTGGATCCGTCTCGGGTCGACCAGCTGATGGAGCAGCGGGTCGTCGATCGGCAACATCCCGTAGACGACCTCTCCCATCAGGTCGGTGTCGAGCAACACCCGCCACAGCGCTCGGTGGGCGGCCGGATCAGTGGCAGCGATCTCACGGATTCCGAGCTCTCCCTTGGAGCCACCGGGACCCCACGACTCCTTGGTGCTATAGATCGCGTAGCCGCGGGGCCCGCTCTCGTCGGCCACCAGCAATGTGCGCAAGGCTGAGAAACCTTCGCGGTCCCCGGGCTGATCGTCGAAGGTCCGATCCCACCAGATCGGGCTGCGCGCGGGAAGGCCAGGGCGCTGCATCGCGACCGCGTCGGCGACCAAGGCGAGCTGCGGACGGACCTGGTCGGCATCCGCGAACTCGGGGCGCGGATCGTCCTGCTCAGGTGGAGTCGTCAGCCGGGCGAACTCGCGAGGGATCCGGATGCTGAGTCGCTGCGAAGCAGGGCCGTACCCGAAGCGACCGTAGATGCTCGGCTCGGATGCGAACAGGGCCGCCACTGGTTCGCGAGTCTGATCGTGGAGCTCGTTGAGGTGGTGCCGCATGAGCGCAGTCAGCACCCCTCGACGACGGTGCGTGGGCAGTACGCCAACCCACGTGAGCCCTGCGACTGGCTGGCGGGGCGCGCCTGGCACCGACATCTCAAGGGAGTACGTCGAGGCGATGCCGGCGTCGTGGCCGCCAATGGTGGCGATCAGGGTGCGGTCGAGCTCAAGGACATCTCGGTGGATGTCCCCACCGGTCTCCGGCCAGGTGAACCCGAAGGCGAGCTCGTCGATGCGTTGAAGGCGCGGCCAACTGTCCGAGTCAGCGGGGTGCACCTCGACCGTGTTGGCGCTGCGTCGCTCACCCATGAGGACTGTCCCGACATCCGCGCCCGTGCTGATCACTCAGCTGCCCTAGGGTCATGGCGGCCATCCTGCCTGGTGCCTCGTCGGGGCGCCCACCCTTTTCTGGGGGTGAGGCTTATCGGGTGATCCGGTGCCCGAAAGGTCGGCATCCTGAGACAGCCCCGGTAGGTTTTCGACGATGCCCCCCTCAGGCGCCGCCAGGTTCCGCCGCCTCCTGCTCCGGTTGCGGCGCGGTTTTCTGCGCTCCGACGGATTTGTGCTCCTGGCCCTCGTAGGGGTGGCACTCGCGCTGGGGTGGGCTGCGGTCAACAACACTGAGTGGGCGCCGCCCGGCCTGCTCAGCCTCGTTGTCCTGGTCGGGGGTTTCTTGCTGTCGGTCCGTGGCCTATGGCTGCTGCTCGCGGTGGCGACAGGGGTTCTCGCTTATGAGATTCGGGTGCTCGGGTGGGACATGGTGCGCCCTGGAACGCTGCTGGTGGTTGGTGGTACGGCTGCCGTTGTGCTTGCCGTGGCCCGCTCCAGGGCTCGGCTCGGAGTTCAGGCCATGCGCGGGGAGTCGATGCTGGTTGACCTGCGCGACCGGCTGAAGCTGCTCGGGGAACTCCCGGAGCTTCCCTCCGGCTGGCACGCGGAATCCCTCCTCCGCCCAGCGGGTGGCGCGTCCTTCAGCGGTGACTTCCTGGTGGCGACCCAGTCACCGGATGGCCACGTGCTCGAGCTCGTCGTGTGCGACGTGTCCGGCAAGGGCGTCGATGCTGGCACCCGTGCTCTTCTGTTGTCCGGTGCGCTCGGGGGCCTGCTCGGGGCGATGCCGGCCGAGGAGTTCCTCGAGGCCGCCGACTCCTACCTCCGTCGACAGCGTTGGGAGGACGGTTTCGCCACAGCAGTCCATCTCGCCCTCGACCTGCGTACGGGCTCCTACGTGCTCGGGTCAGCGGGTCACCCGCCGGCAGCCCACTTCCTTGCGGGTTCGGGGCGCTGGACGCTCACGTCAGCCCGCGGTCCGGCCCTGGGCGTTGACCCTGATGCCGTGTTCTTGCTCGAGCACGGAGCACTTGGTGTGGGAGACGCACTGTTGCTCTACACCGATGGAGTGGTTGAGATTCCGGGTGGGGATATCGACGTGGGCATCGACAAGCTTCTGGGGGCGGCCGAGCGACTGGTGCCGCAGGGGTTCCATCGGGGAGCTCGTCGGCTCGTGGACGTGCTCGGACGGCGGGGCCTTGATGACGATCGGGCGCTCGTTCTGTTGTGGCGTAGCTGAGGGTTTTAGTTGAGGGGTCGCGGGGCGGCACGACGAGGGGCCGAACTCCCTTCGAGTTCTACACCCGCCGCCTTCGGCGTGCTCCCTACGAACTCTGCGGGAGTTCGGCCCCTCGTCGTGCTCCGTACGAACTCTGCGGGAGTTCGGCCCCTCGTCGTGCCTTTGCCTGCTGGACGTTCGTGTGCCGCTGCCTTCGTCGGGGGCGGGTTCGGGCTACGGTCGGCGCGTGAGTGGAACTGAGCTGCAGTCAGCCTGCGACCCGCGTAGCGCGGCCTTTGCCGCGAACGAGGTGGCGCACCGCGAGCTCGTCGGTGACTTGCATGGGCGGTTGGCCAGGAATCGCGAGGGGGGACCCGAGAGGGCCCGGGTCAAGCATGTCGAGCGCGGCAAGTTGTTGCCGCGCGACCGGGTGGATGAGTTGCTCGATCCTGGGTCGCCCTTCCTCGAGCTGTCACCGCTGGCAGCCAACGGCCTCTATGACGACGAAGCGCCGGGTGCGGGGTTGATCACCGGCATCGGCCGGGTCGCGGGTCGCGAGTGCCTGATCGTGGCCAACGACGCCACGGTGAAGGGGGGCACTTACTTTCCGCTCACGGTGAAGAAGCACCTTCGCGCCCAGGAGGTCGCGCTGGAGAACCGGCTGCCGTGTCTCTATCTCGTCGACTCCGGCGGGGCGTTCCTACCAATGCAGGACGAGGTGTTTCCCGACCGTGATCACTTCGGGCGGATCTTTTTCAACCAGGCGAGGTTGTCGGCGATCGGTATCCCGCAGGTGGCTGCGGTTCTCGGATCGTGCACGGCCGGAGGCGCCTACGTCCCTGCCATGAGCGATGAAACCGTGATCGTGCGCAACCAAGGGACCATCTTCCTGGGTGGGCCACCGCTGGTGAAGGCCGCGACCGGCGAGGTCGTTACGGCTGAGGATCTAGGCGGCGGCGATGTGCATGCGCGAAAGTCGGGCGTCGCCGACCATCTCGCGGAGGACGACGTCGATGCGCTGCGCATCGTTCGGGAGATCGTGGCGACTTGCCCGCCTGCTGGGGCGGCACCGTGGTTACGGCAGTCAGTCGAGGAACCCGCGGTCGACGTCGCCCAGCTCTACGGCGTTGTGCCGGTCGACCCGCGCACTCAGTACGACGTCCGCGAGGTGATCGCCCGCATCGTGGACGGGAGTCGGTTCCAGGAGTTCAAGAGGAACTATGCGCCCACCCTGGTCACCGGGTTCGCGCACATCCACGGCCATCCAGTGGGCGTCGTTGCCAACAACGGTGTCTTGTTCGGCGAATCAGCTTTGAAGGGCGCGCACTTCATCCAGCTCTGCGACAGGCGGCAAATCCCGTTGTTGTTCTTGCAGAACATCACCGGGTTCATGGTCGGCCGCGACTACGAAGCCGCAGGGATCGCTAAGCACGGAGCCAAGATGGTGACGGCGGTCGCCTGTGCTCGAGTCCCCAAGCTGACCGTGGTCATCGGTGGCTCCTTCGGCGCCGGCAACTATTCGATGTGCGGACGCGCGTACTCACCTCGGTTCCTCTTCACCTGGCCCAACGCGCGGATCTCCGTCATGGGTGGCGACCAAGCGGCCTCAGTGCTCGCAACAGTGCGCCGAGACTCCCTCGAGGATCGCGGCGAGACCTGGTCTGCAGCGGACGAGGAGTCGTTCAAGGTGCCGATCCGGGAGCAGTACGAGCGCCAAGGAAATCCCTACTACGGCACCGCCCGTCTCTGGGATGACGGCGTGATCGACCCGAAGGACACTCGGTCGGTCGTGGGCCTGGCGCTTTCGGCCTGTGCAGGTGCGCCGCTTGAGCCCGTGGGCTACGGCGTCTTCCGGATGTAGCGCCGTGTCTCCGGGAAGTCCATTGTTCTCAACGGTTCTGATCGCCAACCGCGGTGAGATTGCCGTCCGCGTAACACGCACACTCCATCGTCTCGGAATCCGCACCGCGGTCGTCTACAGCGATGCCGACGTTGATGCGCGCCATGTCCTTGCTGCTGACGTGGCCGTTCGGATCGGACCAGCAGAGGCTCGGCGCAGCTACCTCGACATCGACGCCGTGGTGGCAGCCGCCCTGTCGGTCGGCGCCGAAGCCGTACACCCGGGCTACGGCTTCTTGTCCGAGAATGCCGACTTCGCCCGGGCGTGCGCGACGGCAGGCCTGGTCTTCATCGGTCCACCGCCCGCTGCGATCGAAGCCATGGGCGACAAGATTCGCGCGAAGCAGACCGTCGAGGCTGCGGGCGTCCCCGTCGTTCCAGGACGGCACGTCCCGGGTCTCACGGATTCGGATCTGATCGCCGCAGCTGATGCCATCGGCTACCCGGTGCTGATCAAGCCGTCCGCCGGCGGCGGGGGCAAGGGCATGCGACGAGTCGAGGAGCCGGCTGACCTTGCCGCGGCCCTGGCCTCCGCGCGCCGCGAAGCCCGTACAGCCTTTGGCGACGACGCCCTCCTGATCGAGCGCTACGTCGACCGACCCCGCCACATCGAGGTTCAGGTGCTGGCCGACCAGCACGGCACCGTCGTGCACCTGGGCGAGCGCGAATGCAGCCTGCAGCGCCGCCACCAGAAGGTCATCGAGGAGGCGCCCTCGGTCCTGCTCACGGAAAGTGTGCGAGCAGCCATCGGCGCTAGCGCGGTCAAAACGGCCTTGGCCTGCGGGTACGTCGGTGCCGGCACGGTGGAGTTCATCATGAGTGATGACCGTCCCGGAGAGTTCTTCTTCATGGAGATGAACACCCGGCTGCAGGTCGAGCACCCCGTCACCGAACTGGTCACCGGCATCGATCTCGTCGAGCAACAGCTCCGGGTAGCCGCGGGCGAAGCGCTGGGATTCAGGCAGGAAGGCATCCGCATGCTTGGGCACGCCGTCGAGGCTCGGATCTATGCCGAGGATCCGGCCCGGGGATTCCTGCCCACGGGCGGGACAGTCCTTCGGCTGAACGAGCCGGAGCGCGAGCACGTGCGCGTCGACTCGGGGATCAGTGTCGGGACTGTGATCGGGTCCAGTTATGACCCGATGCTGTCCAAGGTGATCGCGTGGGGGGAGGACCGGGCCATCGCCCTGGATCGGCTCGACTCTGCCCTCTCGGAGTTGACGTTGCTGGGCGTGACGACGAACACCTCGTTCCTCCGGGGGCTGCTCGCCGACCCTGACGTCCGCGCCGGTCGACTCGACACGGGACTCATCGATTCGGTGACGCCCAGGCTCTTGGCGGACGCGGTGCCGGAGGCCGTGTACGTCGCCTGGGCTCTCGCGCGAATGGTCGAGCGGAAACGGACCCTTGCCTCGGACGACCCGTACGTCACGCTCTCCGACTGGCGCCTGGGGGGCCCGGCCTGGGTCGCCCACCGGGTCATGCACTCGAGCGGCCAGGTCGTCTCCCTGGAGGCTCGAGGCGGAGCCGGTTCCCTCGAGGTTCGCGTGGCGGGATCACCAGTGGTGACTGCTTCCGCGGATGTCGACGGCGAGGACTTGTTGGTGACGACTGGGGGTCAGTCGGTCCGATGGTCATGCGCGTACACCGCTGGAACGACCTGGCTCGGCCTCAACGGTGAGTCGTGGGCGCTGCGCGAGGCGCCGGCACATGTGGTGCTGCGCCCGGACGCGCCAGGTCAGGCTGGCCCGCTCCTGTCGCCGATGCCGGGAACGCTCACGGCGTGGCACGTTGCGGTAGGGGACTCCGTCGAAGCGGGCCAGCCAGTGGTCTCGGTCGAGGCGATGAAGATGGAGCACGTCGTCCGCGCATCCGCTCCCGGTGTCGTGAAAGAGCTCCCCGTCTCGGTAGGGGACCAAGTCGTCCTGGACCAAGTCCTCGCGACGCTGCGGGCGGGAGACGGCTAGACGGGGACGTTGAGGGTGGCGAGCATGCCGTTGGTCACGGTGCCGGACATCGTTGCCAGCTGCAATGAGTAGCCGTCGCTGAAGACCATGTCGGACTCGAGTGAGCTGCCGGCCAGGTTCGCGCTGCTGTTGGCGTATCCGTTGGTGGCGTAGACCAGCGCACTCTCCGTTTCTGGGAAGGCCAGTTGTGACGTCCGCAGTCGTGAGCTCGCGTTCACCGCGTCCTCAACACCGGGATACACCTCGAAGTGGATGTGCGGCCATCGCCCGTCGTATGCCCCTGGGTAGATCGTCGTGAACGTGACCTGGCCCGCGGCGTCGCATTCCTGGACGCCTCGCAGGTAGTTCTCCTCTTTCACCCCGTCGGAGTACATCGAGTACCGACCGTCCGGCGTTGCGTGCCAGAGGTAGACCGCCGCTCCCGGGTAGGCGCTCGAGCCATTCCTTGAATCGAGGACGGTCAGAGTCACGGTCAGCGGAACGCCTGTGACCACACCGGAGGCCGTGCCGAAGCTGGCGGTGATGTCGCTGCGCACGACGCCACTCTGGTTGAGCACGTTGCGCCCGTTGGACCCGTTGGACGGGAACGGCCCTGCGGTCTCCTCGGGGATCAGCTCACCCGTCGCGGCCCCGGTGCTTGACTCGGAGGCACTCGGCGTCGAGCGAGGGCTCGCTGGTGGTGTGCTCGCGGTTCCCGCCAATGGCGAAGCGGCGCACCCGTTGAGCGTCACCAGGCCAAACCCCCCGAGTACCGACAGCGCGCCACGTCGGCTGAGCAGAATCGGCAGGTCGTGGGCGAGCCCGCGATCATGTTCGTGAATGTCTTCCTGGTCGGTGTTCGAATAGCGGGACATCGCGGGCTCCGTGTCGTCGGCGATTGGTCGTGGCGGGCTGAAACGGTTGGTGGATGCGACTCTGCTGCTCGAACCTGTACGTCCCCTGTGAACGGCTCAGGTGCAGCCTGTGACCTAACTGCGCGGGCGCAAGGCACGCCCGAGGTGGGCGAGTTTCAGTTCGCCGGGCGTGTCGTGGGAGACTGCTCAGGCCCTCCGGTGGCCCACCCGCCTCCGCACCGGCGACCTCCAGTACCTGCCTCGAAGGGCCCCGATGAGCAACAACTCGGCCACGACCGCCGCAGACTCTGTCCCTGGCGCTGCGGGGTCGGTCACGCCCGACTCGGCCATGCCGGGCAACATCACGTTCCGATACAAGAACACCGCGATCCTGTCGGTGACCTCGGTCGACGCGCCGATCGTTGTGACCTCGGCTTCCTTCGATGAGCGGCTCGCCGAGACCTACGAACGCACCGGCGTACGTCCGGGGATGCTCTCCGCGGTCGCCGGCATCGAGGAGCGCCGCTGGTGGCCCGAGGACGTTTCCTTCGTCGACGCGGCCGTGATGGCCGGCGCGAAGGCGATCGCCGAGTCCGGGATCGACCCTCGCCGGATCGGCCTGCTCATCGACTCCTCGGTTTGCCGCGACTACCTCGAGCCGAGCAAGGCCGTCTCCGTTCATCATCAACTTGGTCTGGCCACGAGTTGCCTCACTTTCGATCTCTCCAATGCCTGTCTCGGATTCGTCAACGCGATGCAGTTGGCTGCCACGATGATCGACGGCGGTCAGGTCGAGTACGCCCTGGTGGTCGACGGCGAGGGCAGCCGGCGCACGCAGGAGTTGACCCTCGACCGGTTGGCTGGGCGTTCGACGACTGCCGAGGACCTCTGGTCTCAGTTCGCGTCGCTCACGCTTGGCTCGGGCGGAGCTGCCATGGTTCTGGGTCGGTCGGACAAGCATCCCGAGGGGCACCGCGTCCTCGGTGGAGCCTCGCGAGCGGCCACCCAGCATCACGAGCTCTGCGTCGGGACCCTCGAGGACATGCGAACGGATTCCAAGGCGCTGTTCGCTGCAGGAATCCAAATCTCGATCGAGCTATGGGCAGAGGCAAAGTCTCAGTTCGACTGGAGCGACATGGACCGCTACGTCTCTCACCAGATTTCCAAGGTGCACACTGCGGCGATCTGTCACGCGCTGAACATCGATCCGGCGAAGGCTCCGAGCACGTTCCCGAGCCGCGGCAACATCGGCCCGGCGTCTGTCCCGTGCACCCTTGCCATGGAGGCTGACTCGTTGTCCCCGGGCGACCGGGTGCTGCTCATGGGCATCGGGTCCGGCATCAACGCCTGCGCCCTCGAAATCGAGTGGTGAGCGCGGGCCTACGCGCCCGTCGGGAGTCTGCGACGGCTCCCGCATCGCTACCGCCGTACGACCTGCCGGGTCTTGACCCGCGCTGGTCTCGGGTCGTTGACGTGGTCGACGCCGACGGTACTTCCCGCGGCTTCCATGTTCTCGATACCGGACCCGACACGGCCCTTGCCGGGACGCTCGTCTGCGTCCACGGCAACCCGACCTGGTCCTATCTGTGGCGAGAGCTGGTGGCTCGCCCCCCGGTGGGTTGGCGCGTGGTTGCCGTCGATCAGTTGGGCATGGGCTGGTCGGAGCGAATCGGAGCGGTACGTCGATTGGCCCCGCGCGTCGATGACCTGGGCCGGCTGACCGATGCCCTCGGGATCAAAGGCCCCGTCATCACCGTCGCCCACGACTGGGGCGGCCCCGTGTCGTTGGGCTGGGCGCTCGCCCACCCCGACCAGCTCGCTGGCGTGGTTCTGACCAACACCGCGGTGCACCAGCCAGCGGGTTCGCCAGCACCCGCGCTCATCCGGACTGCGCGCACCCCCGGTCTGTTGCGGGTGCTCTGCGAGCAGACTCCGGCTTTCGTTCGCGGCACCACTGCCCTTTCACGACCCCATCCGCCGAAGGGGGTGCGCGACGCCTTTGCGGCTCCCTATTCGAGCGCCGACCGGCGCAGTGCCGTCGCCGACTTCGTCGCAGACATCCCCCTCGAAGACGATCACCCGTCCATGCCCGCGCTCACCGCGATCGCCGAGGGGGTGCGAGGGCTGAAGGTGCCGGTGCTGCTCGCCTGGGGACCCTCGGATCCGGTGTTCTCCGACCTTTACCTGCAGGACTTCCTGGAGCGCATTCCGCACGCCGACGTCCATCGCTACGAGGGCGCTTCTCACCTGGTCACCGAGGATGCGCCAGCGTTGTTTGACGACGTGCGGGCCTGGGTCGAAGGACTGGCCGGAGCTGTTCCCGAGGACCAGGCGGTCACCCCGAGACCGGCGCAGGCCCGCGCCCGGCGGCCCATGGGGGCGGCGCTCGCGGAGCGCGCGGCCGACCCCGCGTCAGCCGATGAGCAGGCCCTGGCAGAACTCGGTGTCGGGGGCCGGTCGATCTCTTGGAGCCGACTGAGCCAGGTGGTCGACGAGCTGGCCTCTGGGCTCTCGGCAGCAGGAGTACGTCGCGGCGAACGCGTAGCCGTCCTCGTACCTCCGGGCGCGGACCTGACTGCGGCCGTCTACGCCTGCTGGCGCATCGGTGCCGTCATCGTGGTTGCTGATGCCGGACTTGGCGCACGAGGTCTAGCCCGCGCCCTTCGCGGTGCGTGGCCGGACCACCTCATCGCCATCGATCGTGGGTTGCTCGCCGCCCGAGCCCTGCGCATCGGCGGCAGGCGGTTCGCTGCAGGGTCGATGAGCGCAACCCGGGCCAGACTGCTCGGCGCTGAGTCCACGCTGGCCGCGTTGGCAGCAGCCGGTCGCGGGGTCGTTCTCCCCGAAGGCCCTGGGCCCGAGGACGAGGCGGCCGTCGTGTTCACGTCCGGAGCGACCGGGCCGGCCAAGGGCGTCGTCTATCTCCACCGGCAGGTTGAGGCCAACCGAGACGCCCTGATCGACCTCTATGGCGTTGTGCCGAGCGACCGGCTCGTTGCCGCGTTCGCGCCCTTCGCGTTGTACGGCCCCGCGATGGGGATCGCCTCAGCGGTTCCCGACATGGACGTCACCAAGCCCGGATCCCTCGACGCAGTGCGCCTCGCGGATGCCGTACGCGCGATCGGAGCGACCCTGGTCTGGGCCTCGCCGGCGTCCTTGCGCAACATCGTCGCGACGGCTGGTGACCTCGATGAGGTGCGGCGTGACGACCTGCGATCAGTGCGTCTATTGATGAGTGCAGGTGCCCCGGTCCCGTCCGGGCTGCTCCACCAGATGGGCGACCTGCTTCCCTCGGCCGAGGCCCACACGCCGTACGGCATGACCGAGGTCCTTCCGGTTGCCGACATCAGCCTGACCGACATCGATGCCGTGGGCGAAGGCGGAGAAGGCATCTGTGTGGGGCGGCCGGTTCCTGGTGCACGGTTGAGGATCGCCCCGCTCGACAACGTCGGTGCAGCAACAGGTATCCCGACCGACCAGACCGAGGTGAGCGGTGAGGTGCTGGTTGCCGCGCCGTGGGCCAAGCAACGCTACGACCGGCTCTGGGCGACCGAATCGCGAGCGGCGCGTGACGCCGGCTGGCATCGAACCGGTGATGTCGGACACCTCGACTCCGAAGGTCGACTGTGGATTGAAGGACGGCTGGCCCACGTCGTCACGACAGCCGAGGGTCCGGTCACGCCAGTCGGGGTTGAACAACGGGTCGAGGGCCTCACCCTGGTCCGCTCCGCTGCCTGCGTTGGCGTCGGCCCTGCTGGGGCGCAGGTCGTCGTGGTCTTGGTCGTGCCTGAGAAAGCCCCGGCAGGCCGAGATATTCTGGCTGATCCCGAGCTGGCCGCAGCGGTTCGTGACGTAGCCAAGGTGGCAGTTGCAGCGGTACTGGTCCGGCGGGACTTCCCCGTCGACGTACGGCACAACTCCAAAGTCGACCGGGCTGAGCTGGCCACGTGGGCCGCCGAGCAGTTGGCCTGATCATGCGGGTCCTGGTCACGGGCGCGTCGGGGATGCTCGGCGGCTCCGTGGCCCGCGCGCTGGCCGAACGCGGTGACGAGGTCGTCGTCATGCAGCGCCGACCCAGTTCCCTCGGTCTGACCGAGCGGCTCGGCGATATCGAAGACCCCGAAGCCGTGTGTGCAGCCGTCGAAGGGATGGACGCAGTCGTCCACCTCGCCGCGAAGGTCAACGTCGTGGGGGTATGGAAGGACTACCTCGCCACCAACGTCGAGGGCACCGCGAGTCTGGTCGCTGCTGCACGCCAGGCGGGCGTGACCCGCTTTGTCCAGGTGTCGTCGCCCTCGGTCGCCTACGCCGGGAGCTCCTTGGTGGCAGCGGGTGCTGGGCCGGCTGACCCAGACTCCGCCCGAGGTTCCTACAGTCGGAGCAAGGCTCTTGCGGAGCAACTGGCCCTGGCCGAGCACGGTCCCGGCTTCTCTGTCATCGCCGTGCGTCCCCATCTGGTGTGGGGTCCGGGCGACACCCAGTTGGTGGCGCGCATCGTGGAGCGGGGGCGCTCGGGTCGGCTGGCGTTGATCGGCCGGGGGAGTGCTCTCATCGATACGACCTACGTCGACAACGCCGCTGACGCCCTCGTCGCCGCGCTTGACCACGCTGACACTGCTGGCGGGCAGCCGTACGTCGTCTCCAACGGGGAGCCGCGACCGGTGGCCGAGATCCTCACGTCGATCTGTGCCGCCGTAGGAGTTCCCGGTCCGCGCCTGCGAGTGCCCTTCCGGGTGGCCTGGGCGGCCGGCGCCGCCGTGGACAGCGTGTGGGAGCGCCGGGGGCGCGAGGACGATCCGCCCATCACGCGTTTCCTCGCCGAACAGCTCGCGACCGCCCACTGGTTCGACCAACGCGAGACCCGTGAGGCGTTGCGGTGGTCGCCACGCGTCTCCCTCGATGAAGGGTTCGCCCGCCTCGCCGTGAGCTACCGGACCTAACCCGGCGTCTTAGGCGACTTGCCGTTCGCTAGGTTTGAAAGAGGACTCCCGCTGCCGTACCTCAAGGAGCAAGGTGACCGCACTCGCGTCGTTCGTTCTGCACCATCGCCGTTGGGTGATGGTCAGCTGGTTCGTCATCTTTGTCATCGGAGTCTTCTCGGCAGGCCCTGCCACTGAGCGGCTGACGACTGACTTCTCACTCCCCGGCCAGCCGGGCTACGAGGCCTCACAGCAAATCCTCGCCGAGTACGGCACGGACGCCAGCTTCCAGCCCTACATCCCCGTGGTCACTGTTCCTGCGGACACCACGGTGAAGGAGCAGCAGGCGGCCATCGATGCCGTCTTCGCAGAGATCGCTGCGATTCCTGGCGTGCGGCTGGCTGACTTTTCGGTGACACAGGACGACGTCTTTCTCACCACGGATGGTCGTACGACCTACGCCCTGGCCTACTTCCCGCCGCCTCTGAGCTTCACCGAACCTCAGCCGGACAAGGCCGTTCAGCCGATCCTCGATCGTGCCAATGCCACCACGGGCTTGGACTGGGAGCTGACCGGCTACAACCTGCTAGCCCAAGGCGAAGGCGGCGGAGAAGAGAGTTCACCGAGCGTTCTCTTCGAGACGATGCTGGGTGCCCTGGGTGCGCTCGCTGTTCTGCTCTTCGTCTTTGCGTCGTTCTTGGCGCTCGTGCCGTTGCTTATCGCGGCAGTTGCAATCCTCACGACGTTCATCCTCGTACTGCTGCTGACTTATGTGACTGACATGAGTTTCATCGTGCAGTTCCTGATCGCGCTGGTCGGCCTCGGTGTCGCAATCGACTACTCCCTGGTGCTCGTCACGCGCTGGCGTGAAGAGCGCGACCATGGCGTCCCAAATGAGGAGGCTGTGACTGTCGCGATGCAGACGGCAGGTCGGGCCGTCATCTCGAGTGCGGGCACCGTGGCCATCAGCCTGGCCGCACTGCTCGTCATCCCCGTGCCGTTTCTGCGCAGCATGGGCTTGGGCGGCATGCTGATCCCGTTGGTCAGCACGGTCGTCGTCCTGACTCTCCTTCCCGCGTTGCTCGGCGGGATTGGGCCACGCGTCGACTGGCCGAAGATTCGTCACGAGGACAAGGCCTCAGGAGCCTGGACGGCTTGGGCGAGGCTGATCGTGCGTCGACGATGGATCGCTGCCGGCGTTGCCCTCCTGATGCTCGGGCTGTTGATCGCGCCCGTGTTCGGCATTCGGATCGGGCAGGCGCAGACCGACTCCTTGGCTAGTGCGGGACCGGCCTACGAGGCGCTGCAAACTCTGACCGCAGGCGGAGTTCCTGGCGGCGTGGTCTCTCCGCTCGATGTTCTGGTTGCCGGTGGCGACGTTGCTACGAGCGCCGATGAGGTGGTCACTAAGTCCATAGGCGTGGAGGGCGTGAGTGCCGCGTTTGCACCCGACAACCCGCAGTGGCGTCATGAGGAAAGCGCACTCATCGGAGTCATCCCGACCGATGAGACCGTCGACAGCGAAAACGCTCAGGTCGTGAACCGGCTCACGGATGCGGTCTCGTCGGTGCCTGGCTTCGTCGGAGTATCCGGGGCGGGCGCCGTCGTGCTCGACTACATCAACGCTGTGTACGGGAACTTCCCCTTTGTGCTCGCGCTTGTGTCGCTGGTGACCTTCGTGCTCCTGGCCCGGGCTTTCCGCTCCATCCTTCTCGCCTTCAAGGCCGTGGTGCTCAACATCCTGTCGGTCGCTGCCACGTTCGGCGCGACGGTCTGGTTCTGGCAGGAAGGCAACGGGTCGGAACTCATCTTCGGGATCTCGGCCACGGGTTCGGTGACCTTCTGGCTCCCCGTACTGATCTTCGCCTTCCTTTTCGGGTTGTCGATGGACTATGAGGTCTTCATCCTCTCGCGCATGAGGGAGGAGTACGACAGCAGCGGCAAAACCGACACTGCGGTGATTGTCGGGATCGGTCGAACGGGGCGGCTGGTGACGTGCGCTGCACTCATCCTGTTCATGGCCTTCATCGCGCTGGCAGCCTCACCCGGGACTGACATCAAGGTGTTTGCGACGGCCCTGGGCATCGGAATCTTGCTCGACGCCACCATCGTGCGCGCCTTGCTCGTGCCGGCTCTGGTTTCGTTGTTCGCCCGGTGGAACTGGTGGCTGCCGCCGTGGGCAGCGACCGTGCTTCGCGTCGAACCGCACGCGGCGGTGGTCGAATCCGACGTCGTTGTCGACGAGCCGCAGCCCGTTGCCTAGTCCAGCTCGTCGAGAGATCGGAGAAGACTCGTGAAGCGTTGGTGGCCGCTGGTTGCACTCGCAACAGCCCAGTTCGTGATGGTCCTGGACCAGTCGGTGATGAACGTCTCCATCAGCACCCTGGTCGACGACTTCGACACGACGGTCACCACGATTCAGGCCGTGATCACCCTGTATTGCCTGGTGATGGCGATGTTCATGCTGACGGGCGCGAAGATCGGCGACATCATCGGCCGCCGACGTGCGTTCGTTATCGGACTGGTCATCTATGGCTGCGGCTCCGCACTGACCGCCGTTGCTCCGACCATCGAGATCCTGACCTTGGGGTGGTCGATCCTTGAGGGACTCGGTGCGGCGTTGGTTCTCCCGGCCATGGCGGCGCTCATCGCTGGGAACTACGAGGGGCAACAACGCAAAGTGGCGTACGCGGTGATCGGCGGCGTTGCCGGCGCCGGGATCGCCATCGGCCCGATTCTCGGGGGCTGGGCCACGACGGAGCTGTCTTGGCGGGTCATCTTCGCCGGCGAGGTCGTGCTCGTCGTGTTCATCTTGGTGATGAGTCGCCTTGTGGCTGACGCGGAGCGCACAGGACCCCCGCCTCGCCTCGACGTGGTCGGAACCGCGTTGTCCGCCACCGGTCTGGGGATGATCGTGCTGGGCACGCTTCAATCCAGCACGTGGGGCTGGATTCAGCCGAAGGACTCACCGGTGGAGCCGTTTGGCTTCTCACTCACCTTGTTTGTCATCGCCTTGGGCGGTGCCCTGATCTGGGGGTTCGTAGTCTGGCAGCGTCATCGCGAGGCATCCGGCACCGATCCTTTGGTGCATCTGGACCTGCTCAAGGTGCCGCCGTTGCGCGCCGGCGTGATCGGACTGTTCAGCCAGAACCTGATCCTGATGGGTGTCTTTTTCGTCGTGCCGCTGTACCTGCAGCTCGTCCTCGGACTCGATGCGCTGGAGACCGGGATCAAGATGCTGCCCGTCTCGATCACGATGTTCATAGCCTCGGCCCTGGGCTCACGCCTGTCGTCCAAGTTCTCGGTGCGAGGGATTGTCCGTTCGGGCCTGGCGACCGTCGTCGTGGCGGTGCTGGCGCTGCTCTGGACCGTCCAACCCGACCTGGCCGACGCCGCCTTCGCCTGGTCGATGGCTCTGCTTGGTGTCGGCATGGGACTGCTTGCTTCGCAGCTGGGCAACGTCGTGCAGTCCTCGGTGGACGCTTCGGGTCGAGGGGAGGCTGGCGGGTTGCAATACACCGGCCAGCAGCTCGGCTCCGCGCTCGGGGTCGCGCTCATCGGCGCGATCGTCCTGGCCGGACTCACCAGCGCGTTCATCTCCAACGTCCAAGCAGATGAGCGCATCAGTGCCGAGGTCTCCACCCAAGTGGGCGTTGCGGTCGGCTCCGGGATCGATTTTGTTGCCACCTCGGAGATCGAGGCCGCAGCACAAGACGCCGGCTTGGACGAGGCGACAACTGCGGCCCTGGTCGATGACTACGCGCAAGCGCAACTGCAGGCACTCAAGGTCGGATTTCTCGCGGCCGCGTTCCTCGCCCTACTCTCGCTGGCCTTCACCCGAGATCTGCCCCACGAGAAGCCGACCCCAGCTCGCCGTCCCACTGATGCAGTCGCAGTGACCTGAGGACGCGGCTGCCTCGGAGCGAGCAGTGAGGGGGTGGCCCGCGCGCGGCCGGACGGCCGACCGCCTACCGTGGAGCAATGACCGACGCCTCTCTCACCCGCACCAACGCCCTGATGCAGCAGCAGATCGGCAACGAGTTCCTCGCCTCACAACAGTACGTGGCCTTCGCCGTTTGGCTCGATCAGCAGGCTCTTCCGCAACTGGCGCTGCACTTCTACCGACAGGCTGTCGAGGAGCGCAACCACGCGATGATGCTCGTGCGGTACCTCATGGACCGCGATGTTCCGGTCTCGATCCCTTCGGTGCCCGACGTACGCAACGATCTTGGCTCGGTGGTCGAGCTCGTGGAGCTCGCGCTGGAGCAGGAGAAGCGGGTGACCACAGACTTTGAGCAGATCATTGCTGCGGCTCGGGATGACGGCGACTACCTCGGTGAGCAGTTCACGCACTGGTTCCTCAAGGAGCAGGTCGAGGAGGTCGCCTCGATGTCCACCCTGCTCCAGGTGGCCAAGCGCGTGGGTGACAACTTGATGCTGCTCGAGGACTACCTGGCGCGCGAGGGCACCACCGAGTCCACAGACCCGACGGCCCCTTCGGCCGCCGGAGGCTCGATCTGAGCTCACCTGGCTTCCACGATCGAGCAGGCTCTCGCCACTATTGAGGCTCGACCCCCTGGTCCGGGTGTGATGGCGCCGATACAGTTCCCAGATGACTGCCGAGACCACGACAATTGTCCCGACGCCAGTGACCTGGCCGGCGCACGACCCGGCAACTTACCGGGTCATTCCCGAGGGCACTGCCCCACTCGACCGCATGCGCGTGGCATCGCTGCTCGCGGCCGAGTGGGTGCGCTTTGAGGCGCAGACCCCGGGCTCCGCGGCGCATCACGCCCGCGCGCTCGGATCGCTGCCGCTCGGCGTGCCGTCGTCGTTCCAGCACTGGGACCCGTACCCCGTGGCGATCGCCAGCGCCAAGGGCGCGTGGCTCACCGACGTCGACGGCCGACCGTTGCTCGACCTCTCGATGGGTTTCGGCGCGATGCTGGTCGGCCACCTCAACCCCACGGTCGTCGCGGCTGTCGCCAAGGCCCTGGAGACCGGCACTTTGTTCGTCACCCCGTCCCCGTCGGCGACCGAAGCAGCTGAACGCTTTCAGCGGCGTTTCGGTCTAGACCAGTTGCGCTTCACCAACTCCGGCACCGAATCCACGATGTACGCGCTGCGCACCGCTCGGGCTTTTACCGGCCGGAAGGCGATCATCAAGATCGAGGGCGGCTATCACGGGGGCTATGACGCGCTTCAGGTCTCGGTGAAGCCGGACGTAGCCGACGCCGGGCCGGAGCACGCCCCGACTCCGGTGACTCCGTTCGAGGTTGAGGCCGGCACGGTCCACGTCGTCCCCTACAACGACCTCGCGCGCTTGGAGCAGCTCTTCGCCGAGCACGGCCCGGAGGTTGCTTGCGTCTTCATGGAGCCGGTGCTTGAGAACATCGGGATCGTGGTGCCCGACGAGGGCTACCTCACCAGCGTCCGTGCGATGTGCGACGCCAACGGCGCACTTCTGGTCTTTGACGAGGTCAAGACTGGTCTCACGGCCGGCTATGCCGGGGCCTCGCAGCGGCTGGGCGTCACTCCCGATCTGGTCTGCCTCGCCAAGAGCATCGGCGGTGGCCTTCCGCTGGCAGCCTTCGGTGGACGGAACGAGGTCATGGCCTGCCTGACCGATGGTCGGATGCCGCACTTCGGTACCTACAACGGCAACCCGCTCGTCGTGGCCGCCGCCATGGCTATCGACGAGATCGCCACGGTGGAGGCGTTGGCTGCTTCGGAGAAGCTCAACGTGGATGCGCTCGAGGCGATGAACGCGATCATCGGTGAGCATGACCTGCCCGCCCACACGGTCGGCTTCGGAGTCAAGGGCGCCGTCACCTGGTCGTCCACCCCGGTGCGCAACTACCGCGACTACAAGCGGACCGACTTCGGCGCCGCGGAGCTCAGCTGGCTGTGGGGCGTCAACCGCGGCATTCTCACCCCGCCCGGGCTCGACGAGCAGTGGCTGGTGTCCCTGGCACACACGCGTGAGGACATGGACCTCCTCGTAGGCGACTTCCGTGAGCTTGCCGAGGCCCTGCGCGGCTAGCTCAACCGTCAGGTCACTCCTGGGTGGGCAGCAACTGGCGCAGCAGGTGGGCGCCGGGTCGGGTCAGCATGTCGGGCTCGGCGATTCGGGCTGAGGCTTCGCCAACGCTGAACAACCTCCGGTCGAGGCAGTCGCGCACGACTCGCTCGAACTCCCGCGAGTTCATGTCCGGCGCGATGTCGGTCACCCTTCGAAGCGCCCGTTGATTGGAAGTTCTCGCTGCGTAGCAGCATGGAATCAGGGAACTGCCGGTCGATCTGGGCCGTCCATCCCCGGGCTCCTGACGACTGGGAAACCAGGCGGCAGGGTCGGCTCGCTGCGCCCGTTCGAATCAGACAGACTTGGGCCATGACGCCCAAGCCACCGATCCAGCGGTCCGTACTCCCGATCCCCGAAAACACCCTGGGTGGCTTGACCACCTACGACGCGCGGGATCCGGAGACGTCGTTCCCGGCGATCGAACCGCTGCGGCCGCCGGAGGGTGCGCCGAACGTCTTGATCATCCTTCTGGACGACATCGGCTTCGGTGCGTCCAGTGCTTTCGGTGGGCCGTGCCCGACGCCCAACGCCGAACGCGTGGCCGGGAGGGGACTGAAGTTCACGCGGTTTCACACGACGGCGTTGTGTGCGGCCACTCGCCAGGCCCTGTTGACCGGGCGGAACCATCACGCGGTGGGGATGGGTGCGATCACCGAGATCGCCACGTCCGCCCCCGGGTACAGCTCGCTGCGTCCCAACAACGCGGCTCCGCTGGCGCAGACGCTGCTGCTCAACGGGTACAGCACCGCGCAGTTCGGCAAGTGCCATGAGGTGCCCGTGTGGCAGACCAGCCCGATGGGGCCCTTCGATCAGTGGCCCACCGGAAGCGGCTTTGAGTACTTCTACGGCTTCCTCGGCGGTGAGACCAATCAGTACTACCCGGCGCTGTATGAGGGCACGACGGCGGTAGAGCCGGCGAAGACCCCGGAGCAGGGGTATCACCTCACCGAGGACATGACCGACAAGGCCATCGGGTGGGTGCGGCAGCAGAAGTCCTTGATGCCGGACAAGCCGTTCTTCATGTACTACGCGCCCGGGGCGACCCATGCTCCGCACCACGTGCCAGAGGAGTGGGCGGACCACCATCGCGGCAAGTTCGCGGCCGGGTGGGACGTGCTCCGCGAGGAGATGTTTGCCCGGCAGAAGGAGCTGGGGGTGATCCCGGCCGACGCCGAGCTCACCGCGCGGCACGCGGAGATTCCGGCCTACGACGACATGCCCGAGGAGTTGAAGCCGGTCCTGGAACGACAGATGGAGGTCTACGCCGGCTTTCTGGAGCACACCGACCACCACATCGGCCGGCTCCTCGACACCCTCGAGGACCTCGAGGTCTATGACGACACCCTGATCTATTTCATCATCGGGGACAACGGCGCCAGCGCCGAGGGCTCGATCAACGGCAGCTTCAACGAGATGTTCATCTTCAACGGCGCGGCGCACTTGGAGACACCTGAGTTCCTCATCTCCCACGTTGACAGCATCGGCAGCCCTGCCGCCTACAACCACTACGCCGTGGGCTGGGCGCACGCGATGTGCACGCCCTATCAGTGGACCAAGCAGGTCGCCTCACACTGGGGCGGGACCCGCAACGGCACGATCGTGTCGTGGCCGAACGGCATCCAGGCCCAGGACCAGGTCCGCCACCAGTTCCATCACGTCATCGACGTGGCCGCGACGGTCTTGGACGTGGCGGGCATCCCGGCGCCGGCCTTCGTGAACGGCATGCAGCAGATGCCGCTGCATGGAGTGAGCATGGGCTACTGCTTCGAAGACCCCCACGCAGTGGAGCGCCGCGAGACCCAGTACTTCGAGATCATGGGCAACCGCGGGATCTATCACCGCGGCTGGTCCGCGGTGACCAAGCACCGCACGCCGTGGGAGATGGCGTCGGTGACGCCCTTCGACGACGACGTGTGGGAGCTGTACGACAGCACCACCGACTGGACCCAGGCGCGGGACCTCTCCCATGAGCAGCCGGACAAGCTGCGAGAGCTCCAGCGCCTGTTCATGCTCGAGGCGACCAAGTTCGGCGTCTTCCCCCTCGACGACCGGACCGTTGAACGGTTCAACGCCGAGCTTGCCGGGCGGCCCTCGCTGATCAAGGGAACCTCGCAGAAGCTCTTCGCCGGCATGGGGAGACTGACCGAGAACACTGTCCTCAACCTGAAGAACAAGTCGCACAGCGTCACCGCCGAAATCACCGTCGACGAAGGCGGGAGCAACGGCGTCATCGTTGCCCAGGGGGGTGCCTTCGCCGGGTGGGCGCTCTATCTCCACGAGGGTCGGCTCACCTACTGCTACAACCTCCTAGGCATCAGCAGGATCAAGATCGCGGCCGACCAGGCGCTTCCCACGGGCACCTTCCAGGTGCGGATGGAGTTCACCTACGACGGCGGCGGACTGGCCAAAGGCGGCGACGTACGCCTGTTCGACGGCGGTGACGAGGTGGACACCGGCCGGCTCAACGCCACCATCCCAATGATCTTCTCCGCCGATGAGACCTGTGATGTCGGTCAGGACACCGCATCGCCGGTCAGCGACGACTACACGCCGACGTCCAGCAGGTTCACCGGGACCATCGCGTGGGTTCAGCTAGACATCGGAGACGATGACCACGACCACCTGATCACCGACGAGGACCGGTGGCGGGTCGCCATGGCAAGACAGTGAGCTAACGAACCACGGCTCCGTCGAAGCGGCTGCACCCAGCAACGCGCTCGGCGCAGTTGACATCGAGAACTGAGTCGTGACCCAGTCTTCGACTTCTCTTCCAGCGCAAACCGCTCAGCGCCCCCGACCTGGTGGGCGTACCTGTGGTGGGCGGTGACCGGAGCAGTTTTGAGTTTCGGTGTCGTAAGCCTTCTGACCATCGGTCTCTTCGTGCTGGCGATCGCGGCAGTGCTCGGGGTAGTGGGCAGCCTCTGGAGCCCTCTGCGCAATCAGTCGGTCCTCCTGCTGCCGCGATGACCAAGGGCACCGACAGGCCCTACCGCGAGACCCGAGCAAGCCGCCCAGGGCGTCTAGCCGATGCAGTCGTGTGATACGAAGTGTCAGTCAGGCGGGTTCTCAGTCTCCCCGAGCGTGCGACGCCCGAACGCCCGACCGCCACGGCGTCTCCGCTCAGGTTGTAGCTCTCCTTGACCGGTACAACCATCGTCGCCCGGCGAGCAGTTTGCGCGGCGCGAGCGGAGGAGATCCCGTCGTGGAGTGCTCGTTGAAGACGAGCCCTACTAGTCGAGTTCACTGGCGGTGAGGGCTTCCGATCCGTGATCTCCCGCACCGGGGCTCTATGGGCGCGCTTGAGGCCGAGAGCGTCAGCCCGTCAGGAGCCACCAACAGGGCGAATGTCTGGGGATGGTGCCTGCTCATCGCTCGGATGTAAGTGACGCACCAGGCTCGGCAGCAGCACCTCCTCGGAGACCATGTGATCCTGACCGGCCAAGGTTTCGCGAGTAGCGCCGGGGATGGTCGCGCCTAGGGCGTCGGCGACACGGTGCAGCTCCTCGGGGCTGCGTTCACCGACCATCACGTGGGTTGGCACCCGCACCATCGCGGCGACGTCCAACGGTGGCGGCGCCCCGGTGAGGGACATGTCGTAGCGGAGTGTGGGTGCTAGCGCTACGAGCCGACGCCACCCCGGTGTGAACGGCAGCAGAGCAGCGAACAGCCTGGGCATGCCGATTCCCACAAGAAAGCGCTTGATCGCGGCCCCACCACGTCTTTCGTCGAGAAGGGCGTTCACCCCGGCACACACTTGGGAGTAGCGAGCGGCGTCAGCCTCGTCGGCGACCCAGGATGCGTCGTATAGAACTACCGCCTCTACCTTCGGCGCGAGCCTTTGTGCCGCGTGCAGGGCTAGCACCGCCCCCGATGAGTGGCCGTAGAGGAATACTCGTCCTCCTATCGTGTCGATGAGCGCCTCGAGATCCTCGACTTCGCGGTCCAGCGACCAAGGCGCGGTGTCGGTCGAGTCTCCGCGTCCGCGTCGGTCGTAAGACAACACCTGGAAGGACTGGGAAAATACCGAGGCGCCTTGCCGGACCGGGCGGAACGTACGGTGACAGATGGCACCCGTGACGTACACCAGCGGCGGGCCTCCGCCGGTCACCTCGTAGGCAATGGTGGTGCCGTCCCGAGAGTTGGCGGTTCTGAAGCCGGTCATGGTCTTGCCTCCTGAGTTTCTGGACTATCTCGATCAATATTTAGACACTAGACTGTTGAGTATGATTGGTCAACACGCAACCAAGATGCGTCCCAGCTCAGTCGCGAAACGGCGAGCCATCTTGGCGTCGGCGGAGGAAGCATTCCTCACCGCCCACTACGACAGCGTGACCATGGACGACCTCGCACACTCCTCCGGGGTCTCAAAACAGACCGTGTACGCGCACTTCGGCACCAAGGAACAACTCTTCATCGAGCTTGTCACTTCGATGACCCGTCTGGCAGGCGACGACGTGCACCAGGTCGACGCTGTCCCCGTCGAGTCAAGCGACCGCATCGCGCCGGCGCTCGAGTCGATACTGAGCCGGCAACTGGCGGCGGTGCTGCAACCGCGCATGCTGCGTCTTCGAAGATTGGTGATAGGTGAGGTCCCTCGATTCCCCGAACTAGCCCGGGCCGTTTTCGAGCATGGCCCCCAGCGGGCTGTCACCGGGCTGGCCCAAATGCTTGCCGACCTCGACGACCGCGATCTCTTGGCCGTCCCTGACCCGAGACTGGCCGCCACCCAACTCAACTGGCTGGTCATGGGTGCCCCAGTCAACGACGCCATGTTTCTGGGGGACGACGCCATCCCGTCGACACAGGCCCAACGAGACCATGTGAAGGCCGCCGTAGCCACGTTCCTGTCCTCGACCCACGGATCAGGCTAAGTGAGACGAGCGCGTCGTGCAGCGAGACTGACCCCACGTAGTGGAGACATCAGACGTCTCGAGGTCCCAGTTTCAGAGTGACGTGATCCCTGCCGGGAAGGATCCCTTGCTGGGCTCTGGGCTCTGGGCTCTGGGCTCTGGGCGCTGGGCGCCGGTCGACCCTCGACCTGGAAGTGGAGGATGGAGCACATGAGCGTTCAGCGAGTGGTGCAGATTTCTCAAGTGATTCACTAGAGGCGGCGACGGCCTTCTACGGCGATGTGTTCGGGTTGCAGCCGGTGATGGATCACGGGTGGATCATCACATTGGCCGACCGGGAAAGGCCGCAGGCCCAGCTCAGTCTCATGACTCGTGACGCAACTGCGCCTGTCATTCCCGATGCGTCCATCCAGGTGGACGACGTGGACGCCTGTCACATCCGAATACCGAACGGTCAATAGGGGCAACGTAGCGGTCTCAAGAGCGACTCCCGGCCGTGTTGGCGGAGGCGTGAACTTGGTGTCCCCGCTCAACGGGGGGTCTCCACGCTGGAGCGGGTGACCGGGATCGAACCGGCATGGCCAGCTTGGAAGGCTGGGGCTCTACCATTGAGCTACACCCGCACGCGGCGGATTCTGAGCCCCGCCGGTGCCTCTAGACTAGACCGCGAGCCGCGGGGCGTGGCGTAGTGGCTAGCGCGCCTGCTTTGGGGGCAGGAAATCGGGAGTTCGAGTCTCCCCGCCCCGACTCATGCCAGATCGTTGGGCCGTGCGCAGGACGTACGACTGACGAAGCACTGCCCGACCGACGACCGAGGAGCACACGAGCACCGTGAAGAGTGACGTCGAGACCCTGACCCCGACGCGGGTCCGCCTGACCGTCGAGGTGCCCTTCGAGGAGCTCAAGCCGAGCCTCGACGAGGCCTACAAGCGGATTGGCGCCCAGGTCCAGATCCCGGGCTTCCGCAAGGGCAAGGTTCCGACCTCGCTCATCGACCAGCGGTTCGGCCGTGGGGTGGTGCTCGACGAGGCAGTCAACGCCTACCTCCCAGACGCGTACGGCGCTGCCGTACGCGAGCACGAGGTGCGCGTGCTCGGGCAGCCGGACGTCGATGTCACCGAGTTCGCGGACGGGTCTGATCTGAAGTTCACCGCCGAGGTGGACTGCCGCCCCGAGATCGAGCTCCCCGACTACAACGGGCTCGAGGTGGAGGTCGCTGAGGTCGTCGTCTCCGATTCTGACGTCGACGAGCAGGTTGAAGCGCTGCGCGCGCGCTTCGCGACCTTGACCCCGGTCGAGCGGGCTGCGCAGACCGGCGACTTCCTGACCCTCGACCTCGCGGCTAGCCGCGACGGCGAGGCGATCGAGGACGCGACTGCCGCCGGGCTGTCCTACGAGGTCGGCAGCGGCGACCTGCTCGACGGCCTCGACGACGTGGTGGTCGGCGTGAGTGCCGGCGAAGACGTCACCTTCGAGACCGAGTTGAACGACGGCGAAGAAGCTCCTGCCGACATCGCGGTGACCGTCCAGTCCGTTCGTGAACGCGAGCTGCCCGACCTCAATGATGACTTCGCCCAGCTCGCCAGTGAGTTCGACACCCTCGACGAACTACGCGAGGACCTCCGCGAGCGCCTCGGGCGCGTGAAGCGCATGCAGCAGGGAGTCGAGGCCCGCGATGCGCTGCTTGAGAAGTTGCTCTCCCTCGTCGACGTCCCGCTGCCTCAGGCCCTCGTAGACGCCGAGGTCGAGTCGCACTTCGGGGATGGGCACGGTGACGACGAGCACCGCGACCAGTTCATCGAGACCACGCGGAAGAACCTCACCGCACAGTTCGTGCTCGACGAGATCGCATCGAAGGAAGAGCTCCAGCCCGAGGAGGGCGAGCTCTCCGAGTACCTCATCCGCCAGGCGCCGCGCTACGGCATGACGCCGGATGCCTTCGCCCAGGCCCTGGTCGAGGCCGGTCAGGTGCCGGCGATCATGGGCGAGGTCATCCGAGCCAAGGCACTGGCCAGGGTTCTCGAGGGCGCCACCATCGTGGACACGGCAGGCAATGCCGTAGACCTTGACGCGCTCGCCGAAGCCTGAAATCTGCGACTTCCGGATCCACGTCGCCTCCGCCTGGGTGCTGCGCTAGGTTCAGCGCGCGGCCGCCCGGCCGTACAAGGGCTAGGTCCGGGAGGACTCGTGAACGGCGAAGGCTTCGAGATTGTCGAAGAGATCACCAGTGGAGTAACTGAGGATGGCATCGCCGTCGTGGAGGACCTCGTCGAGGTCATCGATGAAGACGGCAACATCGTGGCCGTTGATGACACGATCATCGCTGCTGACGAAGCGGGCGACGTGATCATGGAAGAGACGATCGCCGTCGCCGATGACAACGGTGACCTGCAGGTTGTGTCGGAAACCATCGCTGTGGCCGACGCCGACGGCAACGTGGCGATTGCGCACGAAGAGGCCTGAGTCCCGAGCTTCGGTACGTCAGAACGTCCTGGCGGGAGTTACCCCGTCAGCGAACACCCCCGTGCCAGCGGATGGCACGGGGGTGTCCTGGCGTTAGGGTCGAAAGAGACCGACCTGACGAAGGGTGATGCCCGCATGACGCACCAGCACACTGGGACCCAGCAGCCTCTGGGCAGCGACGCCGTCGTGCTCGCCGACAACCGTGCGCCGCAAGGTGGTGGTGGCTTCGGGCTGGGCGATTCCGTCTACGAGCGACTGCTGCGCGATCGCATCATCTTCGTCAAGGGCGTGGTCGAGGATGAGATGGCCAACCAGATCTGCGCCCAGCTCCTGCTGCTCGCAGCCGAGGATCCCGACAAGGAGATCTTCCTCTACATCAACTCACCCGGCGGCTCGGTGTCGGCGGGCATGGCGATCTACGACACCATGCAGTTCGTCAAGAACGACGTGGCGACCGTCGCCATGGGGATGGCCGCGTCGATGGGCCAGTTCCTGTTGTGCGCCGGCACCAACGGCAAGCGCTACGCCCTGCCACACACCCGCATCATGATGCACCAGCCATCGTCCGGCATCGGTGGCACCGCGTCCTTCATCCAGAAGCAGGCTGAGCAGTCGCTGCTCATCAAGCGCCAGATGGAAGACCTGATCGCCCAGCACACCGGCCAAACCGCTGAACGGATCCGCGAAGACTCCGACATCGAGACCTGGTTCTCGGCTGAGGACGCCCGTGCCTACGGCCTCGTCGACCACGTAGTCGCCAGCGCCGGCGACGTCACCGGCGAAGGTGGCACCGCCTGATGTCCTCTTACCCACGCCCGTTCGGAGAGCCCACTGTGAGCACGTCGCACACCGACTTTGCGCCGCAGGCGCGCTACATCCTGCCCAACTTCATCGAGCGCACCGCGCAGGGTTTTCGGGAGTACAACCCCTACGGGAAGCTGTTCGAGGAGCGCATCATCTTCCTCGGGGTGCAGATCGACGATGCCTCGGCCGACGACGTGATGGCGCAACTGCTCTGTCTGGAGTCGATGGACCCCGACAGAGACATCTCTATCTACATCAACTCCCCCGGTGGCTCCTACACCGCGATGACCGCGATCTACGACACGATGCAGTTCGTCGGACCCGACGTACAAACCGTATGTCTGGGCCAGGCGGCCTCCGCAGCCGCCGTACTCCTCGCTGCGGGCACGCCCGGCAAGCGTTTTGCGCTTCCGCACAGCCGCATCCTCATCCACCAGCCCTACACCGAGGGTGGTGGGCAGGCCTCTGACATCGAGATCCAGGCCAACGAGATCCTGCGGATGCGGGCCGAGATGGAGACCATCCTCGCCAGCCACACCTCGCGGACGACCGAGGAGATCCACAAGGACATCGAGCGCGACAAGATCCTCACCGCCAGCATGGCGCTGGACTACGGGATCATCGATCAGGTGCTGAGCACGCGGCGGCCGGGTGCGGGTACTGGTACTGCGGTGGGTAGCTGAGTTCGCTCTCTGGTCGTGAGAGCCGGACGTGGCGTGAGGTCCGCACTCCCTTCAAGTTCTACACCCGCCGCCTACGGCGAGCTCCCTACGAACTCTGCGGGACCGCGGACCTCACGCCACGTCCTCTTTCTGTAGTTCGCTGCGGGGTTGGTCTGAATGGGTGCGGAGGTTCGCCCTGAGCGCAAAAGGCGACGCGCCCGCACAATGAGGGAGCCATGTGAGGGTGTGTCGGGGTACCGTCGGATTCGTCTTTCCCCGGCACGAAGGAGACTCTCGAGGTGGCACGCATCGGCGACGGCGGCGATCTGCTGAAGTGCTCTTTCTGCGGGAAGAGCCAGAAGCAGGTCAAGAAGCTCATCGCCGGTCCTGGCGTCTACATCTGCGACGAGTGCATCGACCTCTGCAACGAGATCATCGAAGAAGAGCTCTCCGAGTCCTCTGACCTCCAGTGGGACGAGCTGCCGAAGCCTCGCGAGATCTGCGAGTTCCTCGACTCCTACGTCATCGGACAGGACGCCGCGAAGAAGGCCTTGGCTGTCGCGGTCTACAACCACTACAAGCGAGTTCAGGCCGGCGCGAGCGAACGTGCCCGCAGCGATGGTGTCGAGTTGGCGAAGTCCAACATTCTGCTCATCGGGCCGACGGGGTGTGGCAAGACCCACCTCGCCCAGACCCTCGCCCGGATGCTCAACGTTCCGTTCGCGATCGCTGACGCGACCGCGCTGACCGAAGCCGGCTACGTCGGCGAGGACGTCGAGAACATCCTGCTCAAGCTCATCCAGGCTGCTGACTACGACGTCAAGAAGGCCGAGACGGGCATCATCTACATCGACGAGATCGACAAGATCGCCCGCAAGAGCGAGAACCCGTCGATCACCCGGGACGTCTCCGGCGAGGGCGTCCAGCAGGCCCTGCTCAAGATCCTCGAGGGCACCACGGCGTCCGTACCCCCCCAGGGTGGGCGCAAGCACCCTCACCAGGAGTTCATCCAGATCGACACGACCAACGTGCTGTTCATCGTCGGTGGTGCGTTCGCCGGCCTCGACAAACTGATCGAGCAGCGCTCCGGCAAGAAGGGCATCGGATTCTCGGCGACCATCCACACCAAGGCCGAGATTGAGGCGTCCGACGTCTTCGGTGATGTCATGCCAGAGGACCTGTTGAAGTTCGGCATGATCCCGGAGTTCGTGGGCCGGCTGCCGGTCATCACGAGCGTACGTTCCCTCGATCAGGAGGCCCTCGTCCGGATCTTGACCGAGCCGAAGAACGCCCTGGTCAAGCAGTACAGCCGGCTCTTCGAGCTGGACGGTGTGGAGCTGGAGTTCACCGAGGATGCCCTCGAGTCGGTCGCCGATCAGGCGATCCTGCGCAACACGGGTGCACGTGGTTTGCGCGCCATCTTGGAAGAAGTCCTGCTGTCCGTGATGTACGAAGTCCCTTCCCGCAAGGACGTCGCCCGCGTGGTCATCACCCGCGAGGTCGTCCTCGAGCACGTCAACCCGACCCTCGTGCCCCGCGAGCAGCAGACCCCCAAGCGAGAGCGTCGCGAGAAGTCCGCTTAGTCAGTCCTCGCCTAGGGCCGCGCAGACCTACTGAAGCCTCCAGACTTC
Source organism: Actinomycetes bacterium (assembly GCA_031430645.1). Lineage (GTDB taxonomy): Bacteria > Actinomycetota > Actinomycetes > DATJPE01 > DATJPE01 > JANPBY01. The sequence continues at coordinate 25,223 of JANPBY010000004.1, read as the reverse complement.
CTGGACAGCGGCCGCAGCATCATTGATTGATCGGCCGATCGTCGCTACCTCGACCGTCAGGGTCCGGGAGCTCCGGACGCAGAAGGCGACGGTTCCCCCGGCATCCGCTACACACGAGGCACCGTTGATCTCCTGCCGGCTCGAAAGGCCCGGGACTCCTGATGACGCCGCGAAGTCCGTAAACTCCTGGTCCATCCTGACCTCGCCGCGGACCAAGACCAGCACAGCCACTTGGTTCTCTGCGCCGTAGGCGGCCGCTTCGGCAGGCCGGCCGGGGTTTTGTTGCCGCACGCCATCCTCGGCCTCGAGAACCAGTGCTTCAAACTCCGGATCGGAAGCCAGGGGGAGACCGATCAGGGTGGCAGGGACCTGGACCGGTTGGCTCAATTGGTGTCTCGTCCAGCCGAACCAACCGGCGATGAGGAGCAGGGCAACAATCCCGAGCAGGCCAAGAACGCGGCCCGCACCCAACCCTGATTTCTGGCCGGCCGGGCCGGAGAACGCGGGTTGTGACGCATAGTCGAAACCCGCGGGTGCGGGCGCACCGAACGCCGGGTTGGTCCCGGCCAACGGTGCCGGGGAGGGAGACGCAGTAGCGGGCGGACCACCGAACTGTCCACTTGTCCCAGAAGGCTTGGACGGCCCGAAGAAGCCGTAGTCGTCCGCACGCCTAGTCCCACCGAACTGGCTCATGACCTTCCCTTTCGTCCGGGCTACTCACTGGGCTTGACGAGGGCTTCGCGGGACTGACGCGCATTGTCGACGGCACTGTTTCCGGACCGGCCGACCAGGACGACGAGACCCGAGGCGCCGCTGTTGGAGAAGACGCATGCAGTGCTCGCCGGAGTGGTACCGAGCTTCGCGCAACGAAGAACGCCACCCAGCGCCCCTGGTTTGTAGTTCTTGAACGCACTCACGCTGGTCCGCTTGCTGCCGTCGCTGAGGCTGGTGGAGATCCCCACGAGGAAGGCTTTCTGCTGGGCCTTGCTGGCGGGGGCGGCAGTGACCTGGCCGTACAACGTGGGCTTCTTCTTCGAGTTGAGGTAGAGGAACGTGGTGACTTGGTCGTCGGGGAAGGTCTCTGCCGAGCGGAGGAGCAGGTCGATCTGCTTGGCCTGGTCGCCTGAGCTTCGTTTCCATCCGAGCAGTGTGCGAGGGGCCGCGACGGTGTAGGTCTTGGCCGCGGGTGTGGCGAAGCTGGCGGCGGCGTCAGCCTGCTGGTTGAGTCCCGGGACCATTCCACCGTAGGCGGCCCAACCGGCAACGAGGGCGAGGACAACCGCGAGGACGAACAGTAGGGGTCGGCGCCTGGACCGCGTGTGCTGAGCGTGCGCTCGTCGAGGTGGTGCCGGCAGCCCGAAGGCGGGGGGAAGTGGCGCCTCGTTGGCGGCGTTCCCGACCTCGCTTCCGAACTGGCTCGTTGCTCCTGACGGCTTCACTGGCGTCGTGAAGAACCCGAAGTCCTGGTCGCGGGGAGACCCGCCGAACTGGCTCATGACCCGCTCCAGGTCCGGGGTCACCGCGGCGCGGTACCTCCCCGTGTGGTCGGCCGAAGTAGTGCTCGCCTTGAGCCCCGAACACCACTCGTGATCCTGCGCACTTGGTCGTCAGGAGGGCAGGGTGACCGTCACTGTCAGTTGGGGAGTGTCGTCCGGTACGAAGACCAGGGCACCGAGGACGTGCCCGGCGGCACGGAGGTCTTCCGCTGCTGCCTCGACGCTGGTCACCTCGGCCTCCGGTCCGGAGACGGTCGCTGCAGCCAGTTCTGCACGCATTGAGAGCTTCTGCTCGGACTTCGCCTTCCGTAGGGCGGAGAGCGCTACCGAGGAGGCCGACAGCACGGCCGGGTCGCCTTGGCCGACGGCGAGTTCGTCAACGGAGGGCCAGCTCGCTCGGTGGATCGAACCCGTCTGCCACCAGGACCAGACCTCCTCGGTGACGAAGGGCAGGAAGGGCGCGAACAGCCGCAGCTGCACGGACAGTGCGGTGGCCAAGGTGGCCCGCGCTGAGGTCGCTGCAGCCTCACCGCGCGCGCCGTACGCCCGCTCCTTCACGAGTTCGACGTAGTTGTCGCAGAACGCCCAGAAGAAGCTTTCCGCCACCTCAAGGGCTCGGGTGTATTCATAGCCGTCAAACGCCTTCGTGGCGCGGTCGACGACGCCGGACAGCTCGGCAAGCAGTGACTGATCGAGGGGCTCAGTGACGAGCGCGAGGTTTTCCTCGGGGCCGAAGGTGAGCGTGAACTTGGAGGCATTGAGGATCTTGATGGCCAGGCGCCGACCTATCTTCATCTGACTGGCGTCGAAGGCGGTGTCTGTGCCGGGTCGACCTGAAGCTGCCCAGTAGCGCGCGGCATCGGAGCCGTGTTCCTCCAGCATGCCAACCGGCGTCAATGCGTTGCCCGCGGACTTGCCCATCTTCTTGCGGTCCGGGTCGAGGATCCAGCCGGAGATGGCGGCGTGTTTCCACGGCACTGTCCCGAACTCCGTGTGGGCGCGCACCACCGACGCAAACAACCACGTACGGATGATGTCGTGGCCTTGCGGGCGCAGGTCCATCGGGAAGACCCGAGCGAAGAGGTCCTCGTCGCGCGCCCACCCACTGACGATCTGCGGGCTCAGCGACGAGGTCGCCCAGGTATCCATGACATCGGGATCGGCGGTGAATCCTCCTGGGACATCACGCTGATCTGCGGTGTAGCCCGAGGGACACTCCGAGGACGGGTCGACTGGAAGGAGCGACTCGTCAGGGGTCAGCGGGGTGTCATAGATCGGGTTGCCGTCGCTGTCGAGGGCGTACCAAACGGGAAACGGCACGCCGAAGAAACGCTGCCTGCTGACCAGCCAGTCGCCGTTCAGTCCCTGCACCCAGTTCTCATAACGAGACCGCATGAACGACGGGTGCCAGGTGATTTCGTGTCCGCGCGCGACCAGAGCATCACGAAGAACTTCGTTTCGCCCGCCGTTGCGGATGTACCACTGGCGCGAGGTCACGACCTCGAGCGGCTTGTCGCCCTTGTCGTAGAACTTCACCATGTGCATGATCGGCCGGGGTTCACCCACCAGATCACCGCTCTCACGCAGCAGCCCGACCATGGCCTCCCTAGCCGAGTGGACGGTCAGCCCCGCGAGTCGTGCGTACGCCTCGCGAGCAGGAGCGCTGTCGAGGCCAGGAGGCTGGTCGGCAACTACCCGACCATCGCGGCCGAGGATGGCCCGGGTGGGGAGTTGCAGCTCGCGCCACCACGTGACGTCGGTGGTGTCACCGAAGGTGCAGATCATCGCGATGCCGCTGCCCTTCTCCGGATCCGCGAGGCGGTGGGCTACCACCGGCACTTGGACACCAAAGACGGGAGTGGAGACGTGGGTGCCGAACAACGGTTGGTAGCGAGCGTCGTCCGGATGGGCAACCAGGGCTACGCACGCCGGGAGCAGCTCCGGCCGCGTGGTCTCAATGTCGATGCCGCCGCCATCGGGACGCCGGAAAGTGATGCGGTGGTAGGCCGCGGCGCGCTCCTCGTCCTTGAGCTCGGCTTGCGCGACGGCCGTACGGAAGGTCACGTCCCACAAGGTGGGCGCCTCGGCTTGGTAGGCCTCACCACGGGCCAGGTTTCGCAAGAAGGCCCTCTGGGAGGCGGTTCGGGACGCCTCGTCGATGGTCGCGTAGGTCATGGACCAGTCGACCGAGAGCCCCAGCCGACGCCAGAGCGCCTCGAAGGTCAGCTCGTCCTCGGCGGTGAGCCGTTCGCAGAGCTCGACGAAGTTGCGCCGAGAGATGGGTACTTGCTGCTTGCCGGGTTTGTCCGGCGGCTCGAAAGTTGGCTCGTACGGGAGCGACGGGTCGCAGCGGACGCCGTAGTAGTTCTGCACGCGGCGCTCAGTCGGAAGCCCGTTGTCGTCCCAGCCCATGGGGTAGAAGACCTCGCGCCCGCGCATCCGCTGGTAGCGGGCGATCGTGTCGGTGTGGGTGTAGGAGAAGACGTGCCCCACGTGGAGAGAGCCACTGACCGTCGGTGGGGGAGTATCGATGGAGTACACCTCGTCCCGGGTCTTGGACCGGTCAAAGGCATACGTGCCCTGCTCCTGCCAGACCGTGGACCACCGCTCCTCGAGGCCGTCGATGGTCGGCTTCTCGGGCACGCGTGGGTTCGGGGGGGGTGGTTCCATAAGGGGTGATCGTACGGAGGGCGGAGGTCGGGGCACGAACCGGCAATCCGGGCGCAGCGGGCAAGGGGTCGGTGCCATAACCTCGGCGGGTGACTTCCGATGGGTCAGCCGAGGCTCCCGCTCCCGACGCGGCCGATCTCGACGCCCGTCTCGGCCTGGTTGAGGCGGCTCTTTCCACGCGGTGGCCGGAGTCTCAGATCGCGCCCTCGCTGGACCGAATCAGCGAGTTGTTGGACCTGCTCGGCTCGCCGCAGAACGCCTATCCGGTGATCCTTGTTGCTGGAACCAACGGCAAGACGTCCACCAGCCGCATGATCGACTCCCTGCTCACGAGCTTCGGCCTCGCAGTGGGGCGCTACACCTCTCCCCACCTGTCGTCGGTGACTGAGCGGATCGCGCTGGCCGGCTCTCCCGTCGAGGTGGAGCGCTTCGTCGATGCCTACCTCGACCTCGCGCCCTACCTCGATCTCGTCGATGCCCGACACGAGGACCCGCTGTCGTTCTTTGAGGTGATGACTGCCCTCGCCTACGCGGTTTTCGCTGATGCACCGGTCGACGTCGCCGTCGTCGAAGTCGGCATGGGTGGAACGTGGGACGCCACCAACGTGGTCGACCCCGTCGTAGCGGTCGTGATGCCCGTGGGTCTGGACCATCAGGAGTACCTCGGCTCGACCGTGGAGGAGATCGCCGGGGAGAAGGCCGGGATCATCAAGGCCGAGGGGATCGTCGTGCTCGCCCAGCAGGACCCTGCCGCGGGTGAGGTCTTGCTCCGCCGCGTGGCCGAGACGAAGTCTCCGGTGGCGCGGGAGGGGATCGAGTTCGGGGTTGAGAGCCGCGAGGTTGCCGTCGGGGGACAGGTGCTGACCATCAACGGGCTCGGAGGGACCTACGAGCAGGTGTTTCTCCCGCTCCACGGCGGCCATCAGGCACAGAACGCGGCCGTCGCCCTCGCTGCGGTCGAGGCCTTCTTCGGCGGCGGGCGTGGTCTGCTCGATCTCGACCACGTCCGTACGGGCTTCGGTGCTGTGACCTCTCCCGGCCGTCTGGAATTGATCCGCCGGACGCCGGCGGTAGTGCTCGATGCAGCCCACAATCCCGACGGCGCTCGGGCGCTGGCTGTGGCCTTGGACGAGGCCTTCGCGGCGACGTCCTTCGTTGCCGTAGTGGGCGTCCTCGAAGACAAGGACGCGGAGGGCATCATCTCCGCCTTGGCCGGTGTGGCCTACGACTTCGTGTTCACCCAGTCATCCTCGCCACGGGCGTTGGACGTCGAATCGCTGACCCGGCTTGGCGCCGGCATTCTGGGCCAGGACAGGGTCTTCGCTGTCGCCGACCTTCCCGGCGCCATCGACTGGGCGATGGCTCGCGCCGACGAGCTGGATCCCGGTGCGTCGGGGGTCATCGTCACCGGATCCGTGGTCACGGTTGCTGATGCCAGGCGCTATCTGCGCGGCCGCGGCGCGGTCGGCTGAGGCGGCGTCGTCGTGCGGATGTTCTGCGCCAGCGTGCTCTTCTTCGAGGCCATCATCGTCGCCCTGGCCATCCCGGTCGCCCTCACCCTCAGCGACGTAGACGGCGCCCTTGTCGGTTGGATCCTCGGCGGGCTGGCTCTGGCCTGCCTCATTTGTGCCGGATTGCTCGGCCGCTCGTGGGGAGTCGGCCTGGGCTCGGTGCTCCAGGTGTGTGTGTTTCTCACCGGCTTCGTTGTTCCGACCATGTTCGTGCTGGGGCTCATGTTCGGGGCGTTGTGGGTGGCAGCGGTTTACTACGGTCGGCGCGTTGATGCCATCAAGGCGGCCCGGACGCCGTGACTGGGCGACCGGAAGCGCCCGAGTTGCTCATTACTGCCCGCGGACTCGTCAAGCGGTTCGGAGATGCCACCGCGGTTGATGGCATCGATGTCGAGGTCCGCCCGGGCGAGGCTTTCGGTTTTCTGGGTCCGAACGGCGCCGGTAAGAGCTCGACGATGCGGATGATCGGGTGCGTCTCGCCTCCCTCAGGGGGCGAGTTGCGCGTGTTCGGCCTCGATCCCCAGACCGACGGCCCGGCGATCCGGGCCCGGCTGGGCGTGGTCCCTCAGGAAGACACCCTCGATACCGAGCTGCCGGTTATCGACAACTTGCTCATCTATGGCGGCTACTTCGGAATCCCGAAGGCCGAGCTCCGTGAGCGAGCGACGCGTCTGCTCGACTTCGTCCAGCTGGCCGACCGGGCGACGTCAAAGGTCGATCCGCTCTCGGGTGGGATGAAGCGAAGGCTCACGATCGCTCGGTCTCTGATCAACGATCCAGAGCTGTTGCTGCTGGATGAGCCGACTACTGGGCTCGACCCGCAGGCCCGCCATGTGGTCTGGGAGCGGCTGTTTCGTCTGCGGCAGCAGGGGGTCACCCTCGTGCTCACGACCCACTACATGGATGAGGCCGAGCAGCTCTGCGATCGACTGGTGGTCATGGACAAGGGCCGGATCGCAGCTGAGGGCTCGCCTTCGGAGCTGATTGCGGCGCACTCCTCACGTGAGGTCGTGGAGCTGCGGTTCGCTGCTCTGGACCACGGTGGCCATGCGTCGGCGTTGGATGGCATCGGGCGCCTGGAGGTGCTCCCCGACCGACTGCTCCTCTATGTGGATGACGGCGATGCGGCCCTCGTAGCGGTGCACGGGCGGGGTGTCACACCGACAAGTGTGTTGATCAGGCGCAGCACGCTGGAGGACGTCTTCTTGCGCCTCACCGGCCGCACGTTGGTCGATTAGGGGCTGGCCGATGTCCCTCACTCGCACCCCGCTGACCCCAACCACGTGGGTCCCGGCTCCGGTTCGCAGTTACTCCCACTTCGCCCACGCCTACACGTTGCTCTGGCGGGGCAGCTTGTCAACGACGATTCTCGTGCCGATCCTCACTCTGGTCGCCCTGGGCTTCGGGCTGGGCTCCTTGGTGGACGCAGGAGGCGGTTTCGACGGCTTGTCCTACCTCGTTTTCATCGGCCCGGGTCTGCTCGCCGCCGCCGCCATGACAACGGCCGTTGAGGAGGCGACCTACCCGGTCATGGGGGCAATCCGCTGGCAGCGTACGTACTTCGCGATGCTGGCGACACCACTGACAGCAGTCGATGTGCTCATCGGACATTTGCTCTGGATGCTGACGCGGGTGCTGATGGGCGCAGTGGCCTTCTTCATCGTGCTGCTTGGCTTCGGGGTCGTCACTGACTGGCAGGGCGTGCTTGTCGTGCCCTTCGCCGTGCTCATCGGATTTGCCTTTGCGGCCCCGGTTACAGCCTTCTCAGCGACAACGGACAACAACGAGAGCTTTGCCTATCTCTATCGATTCGGGATCATCCCGATGAGTCTGTTCGCTGGGGCGTTCTTCCCGATCAGCCAGCTGCCCGGCTGGCTGCAGGTGGTCGCCGAGCTGACTCCGGCGTTCCACGGTGTTGAGCTCTGCCGGGGGGCTACCACGGGAACTCTGAGCTGGAGCTCGGACTATGTCCACGTGGCCTACCTGCTCAGCTGGGGATTCGTCGGTCTCTTGCTCGCGAAACGAGCCTTCACCCGCCGGCTGGTGTTCTAGCCATGGCAACATCAGTCCTTCGCATCACGCCCTCGCTGCTCGTAGGCAGCCGGGCGCCGGCGGTCATCGCCCGCAACATACGGGTTTATCGCTACAGCTGGGGCGTCATCGTCAGCGGCTTCTTTGAGCCACTCTTCTACCTGCTGGCGCTGGGTGTGGGGCTTGGTTCGGTCATCGGCGATGTCGACGGGGTCAGCTACGCCGCCTTCGTAGCACCCGCCATGCTCGCGACCTCCGCCATGAACGGCGCGGTGACGGACTCTACGTTCAACGTCTTCTTCAAGCTGAAATACAACAAGATCTACGACGCGGTGCTCAGTACTCCCGTCGCGCCCTTCGATATCGCCCTCGGTGAGATCGTGTGGGCGCTGGGTCGTGGACTCATCTATTCGACAGGCTTCCTCGCTGTGATGCTTGCCCTCGGCCTGGTGAGCTCGCCCTGGGCGATCCTCGTCCTCCCGGTGTCGGTGGCCATCGGGTTCGCCTTCGCGGGGGCGGGTATGGCTGCGACGACCTATATGCGGAGCTGGCAGGACTTCGAGTGGGTCACCTTGACGATCGTGCCGATGTTCCTCTTGTCTGCCACGTTCTTTCCGCTGTCCAGCTACCCACCAGGCCTGCAGCTGGTGGTACGCGTGACCCCGCTCTATCAGGCAGTGGACCTCGTCCGTTCCCTGACGACGGGCGCTGTGCATCCGTCGCTCCTGCTCAACCTGGCCTATCTCCTCGTCATGGGGGTCATCGGGCTCTGGGTGGCAGCCCGGCGGCTCGACAAGCTGCTGCTTCACTGAGCTCGGGTTCACTGAGCTTCGGTGTGCTGGCACCTGGGTTAGGGTTCCGTGACCCTCACCGGCTCGATCCCCTTCCCGTCCCGTACCCCCTGGAGAACGCTATGTCCGAGCGCACCCTCGTCCTCGTCAAGCCCGATGGGGTTGCTCGTGGCCTCGTGGGGGAGGTGCTCGGCCGCCTCGAGCGCAAAGGCTTCCGATTCGTGGCCGTCGAGCTTCGGACGCTGCCGCGCGAGATCGCCGAAGCCCACTACGCCGAGCACGCCGAGAAGCCATTCTTCGGTTCGCTCGTCGACTTCATCACGAGTGCCCCGCTGCTTGCTGCTGTCGTCGAGGGGCCGGAGGTCATCGTGTCCTGGCGGACCATGATGGGCGCCACCAACCCGGTCAACGCGGCTCCGGGGACGATCCGGGGAGACCTGGCCACCGAGACTCAGCTCAACGTGACGCACGGCTCGGACTCCGCTGAGTCGGCTGCTCGAGAGATAGCGTTGTTCTTTCCCGGGCTGGGCTGAGCCCCAGCACCGGTTCTCTGCCGCGTTGAACGCGTCACAGAGTCTCCTGAACGGTCCAGAGAGGTCCGCCAACGGGCCTACCATGGAAGTTCACGCACATCGCCCGTAGACCTGGAAGGCATTTCCCAGCATGGCCAACAAGATGGCGTTCATCGGCCGCGACATGGCCGTCGACCTCGGCACCGCTAACACTCTCGTCTACGTGCGCGGGCGCGGCATCGTGCTCGACGAGCCGTCGGTGGTAGCGATCAACCAAAATACGGGCGGCATCCTGGCTGTGGGCGCCGAGGCCAAGAAGATGATCGGCCGGACGCCAGGCAACATCGTGGCCATCCGCCCGCTCAAGGACGGCGTCATCGCCGACTTCGATACCACCGAGCGAATGCTCCGCTACTTCATCCAGAAGGTCCACAAGAGGCGCCGCTGGGCGCGCCCTCGGATCGTCGTGTGCGTCCCGTCTGGGATCACGGGCGTCGAGCAGCGGGCGGTCAAGGACGCGGGCTACGCCGCCGGCGCCCGCAAGGTCTACATCATCGAAGAGCCCATGGCTGCGGCCATTGGCGCGGGGCTTCCGGTCCACGAGCCCACGGGCAACATGGTCGTGGACATCGGCGGTGGAACCACCGAGGTTGCAGTGATCTCCCTCGGCGGCATCGTCACGGCTCAGAGCATCAGGGTGGGCGGCGACGAACTCGACAACGCAATCATTCAGTACGTCAAGAAGGAATACTCGCTGATGCTCGGCGAGCGCACGGCTGAGGAAATCAAGATGGCGATCGGGTCCGCCTTCCCGATCCCTGATGAACCGCACGCTGAGATCCGTGGCCGTGACCTGGTCTCGGGCCTGCCCAAGACGATCGTGGTATCGAGCGAAGAGATCCGCAAGGCGCTTGAGGAGCCGGTCAACGCTGTCATCGACGCAGTGAAGTCGACCCTCGACAAGTGCCCACCCGAGCTGTCCGGCGACATCATGGACCGCGGCATCGTGCTCACCGGCGGGGGCGCCCTGCTCAAGGGGCTGGACGAGCGGCTGCGCCACGAGACGGGCATGCCGATTCACATCACTGCAGAGCCGCTGCTCTCAGTGGCCAACGGCTCCGGCAAGTGCGTCGAGGAGTTCGAGGCCCTGCAGCAGGTGCTCATCTCCGAGCCGCGACACTGATTCAGGACGGCGCCCTGATTCAGGACGAGACCGCTGATGAGGGATAACAGGCGTACGAGTTTTGTCCTGGGGGCACTGCTGCTCGCGTCCTTCACCCTGATCACTCTCGATCTGCGAGGTGACGGCGGTCCGGTCAGTGGGATCCGCTCCGCGACCGCTTCGGTTTTCGGGCCGGTTCAGCGCGCCGTCTCCTCTGTCGTCACACCGATCGGCAACTTCTTCGGTGGGCTCACCGAGGACGAGCAGGCCAGGCTCGACCAGCTGGAGCAGGAGAACGCCGAGCTCCGCCTTCAGCAGCGGACTGACGACTACACGCGCCAGCGCGCCCAGCAGCTCGACGACCTCCTCCGCGTCGCTGGACTCGGGCGGTATCGAGTCCTGCCCGCCCAGGTGATCGCCGTCGGCGCAGCCCAGGGCTTCGGCTGGACGGTCCTGATCGACGCGGGCACTCGAGACGGTCTCAAGGTCGACCAGACAGTTCTCAACGGGGACGGCTTGGTTGGCCGGATCGAAGCGGTCACCGCCTCGACGGCCACGGTGCTTCTCCTCGTCGATCCTGAGTCCTCAGTTGGCGTGCGGATCGAGGGAAACTCCGAGCTTGGCATCCTCACAGGTCAGGGCCTGGGGCCACTTGAGCTCAAGCTCCTGGATCCACAAGCGCCGCTGGCCGTGGGAGACCGGCTCGTGACCCGAGGGGATGGCTCGCTCTACGTTCCGGGCGTCCCGGTCGGGGTCGTCGAGTCGGTCAAGAGCACGCCAGGCTCCCTGATCCGGGTGGCCCAAGTTGACCCCTACGTCAGGGTGACGGCCCTGGACCTGGTGGGCGTCGTGGTCGACGGACCTCGCACTGACCCCCGCGACTCTGTTCTGCCCCCGAAACCGACCCCCTCCCCGAGCCCATCGCCCAGCGGCCCCGCAGCGGGTTCCCCCAGTCCGTCGCCGGCCAAGAGCTGATCGTGCCGCTCGCCCGCACGGTTCTGGCCGGCGTCCTCCTGGTCGTCGCCGCAATCGTGCAGGTCAGCGTCCTCTCGAGGTTGCCCTTGCCTGGAGCCACCCCGGATCTGGTCCTCCTCGTGGTCATCGGTCTCGCCCTTGCAGCCGGACCGACGAGCGGCGCTGTCTCTGGCTTTTTCGGCGGCCTGCTGCTGGATGCCATGCCGCCCGCCGATGGCGCCCTGGGCCGGTGGGCCCTTGTCCTGTGCCTCGCCGGTTGGGCGGCCGGGCGCATGCAGGACGCGGCTGAACGCAGCGCTTTCGTGCCCCTCCTGATTGTTGCTGTGCTCGCCCCAGCCACGTTGTTGGCTTATGCCGGGTTGGGACTGATGCTCGGTGATCCGCGGGTGACGGCCGAGGCGGTCGTCGCCAGCCTGCCCGCCGCGACGCTTTATGATGTGCTTCTCGCTCCGTTCGTCGTGCCGCTGGTCGGTGGGTTGTGTCGGCGGGTCGAACCTCGTTCCCCTGTCTACTGAACAGCGGCTCCAGTTCTGGGAGCCTGCTGTGATCTAGCCAACAGGAACCCCACGGGCTGACCGTGCGTCCTACGGTCGGACCGTCCGTCCGATGTCAATGCCCAGTGAGCCCAGCCAGGAGTCTGTCCCTCGTGAGTGAGCGGTCCAGCCTGCGTCTGCTCGTGCTACAGGTGCTCGTGCTCTCACTCCTCGCCACCTTGGTCGGCCGGCTCTGGTATCTCCAGGTGATCGCGGGGGATACCTATCAACAGGCCGCGACCGAGAACCGGGTACGCGAGGTCATCACCCCGGCCGTACGCGGGCTGATCCTGGACGATCGCGGTCGCCCCCTGGTCCAAAACAGGACGACCCTCGTCGTGACCGTCGACCGGACGGCCCTGAGCAAGCAGGACGACGACGGCGATGCTGTCGTGGCGAGGCTGGCCGGGCTGCTGAAGACAGACTTCGCTGAGATCAACGATCGGGTCCAGCTGTGCGGGACCGAGGGAGCAAAGCCCGGGGTGTGCTGGTACGGGTCGCCCTACCAGCCGATCCCGGTGGCGCGCGATGTGAGCACCGAGGTCGCCCTGACCGTGCTCGAACGGCGTGAGGACTACCCCGGGGTCAGCGCCGACCTCGAAGCAGTGCGCGAGTACCCCGCGCCGGCTAAGGCCAACGCGGCGCACATGCTCGGCTACATCGGTCCGGTGCTCGACACTGACGTCGAGAACGCCAAAGCCGAGGGCGGCCCTGAGCTTCGGGCGAGCGACGTGATCGGCAAGGCCGGGCTGGAGCAGGTCTATGACGGCTACCTTCGCGGCACGCCAGGGGTGAAGCAGCTCGCGGTTGACAGGGATGGCAGTGTCACAGGCACCGTGGGCGAGACCGACCCCGTCGCCGGCAACTATCTGGTTACGAGCATCGACGCCAAGGTTCAGGCCATTGCTGAGAAGGCCCTGGTTGATCGCATCAAGGCGGCCCGCGCAGGTGAGACCTACAAGGGTGACTCCTACAAGGCGGACTCCGGCGCCGTCGTGGTCATGGATGTCAAGACCGGTCGGATCGTCGCGATGGCGTCGTACCCGAGCTATGACCCCGGAGTCTGGGTGGGTGGGATCTCGCAGAAGCAGTACGACCGACTGACAAGCAAGAAGGCCAACACTCCGCTGATCTCGCGTGCCATGAGTGCGGGCTTCGCTCCCGCCTCCACCTTCAAAGTGGTGTCCACCGCTGCTGCCGCTAAGGCCGGCTACAACCTGAACGGCACCTACCCCTGTCCTTCGACCTACCAGGTCGGAAACGTGAGCAAGAAGAACTTCGAGACCGGTGCCTACGGCGACATCTCGCTGAAGCGGGCGCTCGCGGTCTCCTGCAACACCGTGTTCTACAAGCTGGGGTACGAGAGCTGGTTGCGCGACGGGGGAAACGACCCCAAGGGCAAGACCAACGAATATTTCGTCAACACCGCGCGCGGGTTTGGGTACGGCGCCAAGACGGGGATCGACCTGCCGTCGGAGACAGCAGGGGCGATCGTCTCGCGCGCCGACCGGCAGGCGACGTATGACGAGCTCAAGGACGCGTGGTGCGAGCGAGGGAAGACGGGCTATCCGGAGGAGAAGGATCGGGCTCGAGCCGCGACGTTGAAGGCCATCGCGGCGGAGAACTGCATCGATGGTTGGCAGTACCGCGGGGGCGACGCAGTCAACTTCGCGATCGGGCAGGGGGACACTCTCGTCACTCCGCTTCAAGTGGCCCGCGTCTACGCCGCGATCGCAAACGGCGGGACGTTGTGGACCCCACAGGTCGCGAAGGCTGTGATCGCGCCGGACGGCACGGTCGTCAAGGAGTTCAAGCCCCGCAAGGAGGGCCAACTGCCCGCGAGTGCTGCGACCATCGCCTTCCTTCAGGATGCGCTCCGAGGTGTGACGGTTGGGGGCACCGCTGCGGGGGTCTTCGGATCGACCTTCCCCATCAAGGTGGCGGCAAAGACTGGTTCGGGACAGGTCTTCGGCAAGGACGACACGTCGTGGTTCGCCTCGTTCGCGCCGTATGACGACCCCCAGTACGCCATCGTGATGATGGTCAGTCAGGGCGGTACGGGGTCAGGTACCTCTGGCCCCGGAGTTCGGACGATCTACGAGGCGTTGTATGGCATTTCGGGCAACAAGCTCGATCTCGCGAAAGCCGTACTTCCCAATGGCAAACCGCCGAAGAGGCTGCCCAAGATCGGCTCAGACGGTGTGGTGCTCCAGCCCAGCGCGCCGGCCACCCCGTCGACTCCGGCGCCCGACCCGTCTGCTTCCTCCACTTCAGCTGCTGCAGCCGCTGGTTGGCGCAGGGGTGGTGGCTTATGACCTACGGCTATCCGGTCCCGAACTTCGGCGAGCAGTCCAGGCGACGAGGCTTCGCCTCGCGTGCGGCCGATCGCGAGTCAGTACTCCGTCGACTCGACTGGGTCCTCGTGCTCGCTGTGCTCGCCCTGTGCTCGCTCGGCACGCTGCTCGTCTACTCCGCGACCCGCGGACGGTTGCTCGATGCCGGCGTCGACCCGATGACCTACCTCAAGCGCAACGTGCTCAACATCTCGATTGGGCTGGTGCTCGCGGCCGCGATCGCGCTCTTCGACTACCGGATGCTGCGGGCCTATGCGCCGTTTGTCTACATCGCCTCGGTGATCGGGCTCATTGTCGTGCTCTCGCCGCTTGGGAGCACTGTCAACGGCTCGCACTCCTGGATCGTCTTGCCGGGCGGCTTCTCGGTGCAGCCCTCGGAGTTCGCCAAAGTCGCGCTGTGTGTCGGCCTGGCGATGATCTTGTCCGAGAAGCGCGATGCGGAGGACCAGCCGCGCATGGTCGATGTGGGATTGGCCCTGCTCGTGGCGGCCGTGCCCATCGCGTTGATCATGCTGCAGCCCGACCTCGGTACGACGATCATCATCGGTTTCCTCGTGCTGGGGATCCTTGCGGTGGCTGGAACTCCAGCTCCATGGATCGCCGGGCTGGTCGCCCTCGGGGCGTTGGGAGCAGGGCTCGCGATTCAGGCCGGAGTCCTGTCGAGCTACCAGATCAACCGCTTCGCTGCCTTCACCAACCCCGAGTTCGACCCAGGCGGCGCCGGCTACCAGCTCAAGCAGGCCCGGATCGCGATCGGTTCCGGAGGCTTCACTGGGTCGGGCCTCTTCCAGGGCACCCAGACGAACGGGAAGTTCATCCCTGAGCAGCAGACCGACTTCATCTTCACGGTGGCAGGGGAGGAGCTCGGTTTTGTCGGAGCGGTCGGCATCATCGTGCTGCTCGGCATCGTGTTGTGGCGGGCCTGCCGGATCGCGATGCGATCCGACGACATGTTCGGCCGGCTCGTAGCGACCGGGATCGTCTGCTGGTTCACGTTCCAGATATTCGAGAACATCGGGATGACTCTCGGCATCATGCCAATGACGGGCGTGCCGTTGCCCTTCGTTTCCTACGGCGGGACGTCGATGTTTGCCTCCCTCATGGCCGTAGGTCTGTTGTTGAACGTCCACATGCGCCGCTACGCCTGACCCCGCCCCGCCCCGCCTCGCCCCGCCTTAGCCCCGACGTCCCGCTGATCTTGAGAGATGCACAATGCCGCGCCGTACCGCGCGTGCTTCTCTCAAGATCAGCGACTATTTTGGGCTTACTCGCGGCCTAGGAGCCGCCTGAGTTGGCTGACGATGTACGCCTTGCGATAGGTGTCGGCAGCAGTGAACCGGACGATGTCCACGTCTCCGGTGGTGATGAAGTCATTGGCCCGGTGGCGGTCCCGGAACAGCGCCTGCGGCCGACTGTGGGGCTCTTTGCCGTCGGCTTCGGCAATGAGCGTGCGGCGACCCGGCCGTAGCCACGCGAGATCGCCGTACCCGAGTAGCGTCCCCCATGAATCTCGCACGGGGTACTGGAGTTCGTCAGGGGGCATGTCAGCGTCAGTCGCGATCAGCCGTACGTCGGTCTCGAGGGGTGATTGGGCTCGGCCGTCGGCGAGGTCCCACCACCCCCGGGCGATGGCCGCGCCCCGCCGCCGCCACCCCCTCCGCCTCATGTCCGGAATGTCCGCCGGGTCGATCAGTTTGCCATTGAGCGCGGAGTCCAGGATGGAGACGGCGCGC
Source organism: Actinomycetes bacterium (assembly GCA_031430645.1). Classification (GTDB taxonomy): domain Bacteria; phylum Actinomycetota; class Actinomycetes; order DATJPE01; family DATJPE01; genus JANPBY01. The sequence continues at coordinate 9,455 of JANPBY010000004.1, read as the reverse complement.
AGTCGGTCTGAACTGAGCACAAGGTCGAGGACGGTGCGCTGTGGTGTCGTGACGGGGATCCCGTTGACGATCATGACTTCATCAGCGGCGAGCAGTCGGGTGTGGATCATCACGCCCGCCACACTTGATGACGCTCCGTGCCGGGTGGCAGCTGGACATGAATGACGCCGCAGTCCAAGCCCACTCCGCCGATCCCCAGGAGCCGAGCCGCCGCGTCGAGGCAGAGCACAGCCTGCGGCCCGTGGAACAGGACCGTTGCCCGCACCCGGGTATCCAAGGGCAGACCGTCCCAAGTCTCGGCGTGTAACCAGGCATCGAAGAGGTAGACACCCGGGAGGACGGATCGTGTGGCGCCGGTGGTGAGCCGATGAGCGAGCCGGCCCCGGCTTAGCCCGAGCCGCGCCAGCTGCTTGGCCGTGATCAGGCCGAGTTGCCTAGACGCAAGCGCGTGCGCTGCGGCTTCCGGTGGACCGGCCATGCGTCCACAGTGCGGCGCTGCGGCTGGGCCGCCGAGTCTCCCGGCTGGTCTTGTGGATAGTCCGGCCCCTGTTGATGAACCGCAACCAGGTTGATCTTGAGAGAAGCGCGATGCGCGTGCGTGTCGCCCGTACATCTCTCAAGATCAACGAAGAGTGGCGGCGTGGGGGACGACGCGTAGGGTTGCCCGCATGGTTGAGCGGTCGGGTGACTCGGTGTTCGCGCGCCTCGAGGCGCTGTTGCCGCTGGTGACCAAGCCGATTCAGTACGTCGGCGGTGAGCTGAACGCCCAAGTGAAGCCCTGGGGCGATGGCGACGCCATGGTCCGGTGGACGCTGATGTATCCCGATGCCTATGAGGTCGGGCTGCCCAACCAGGGCGTCATGATCTTGTACGAAGTGCTCAACGAGCGCCCCGACACTCTCGCGGAGCGCACGTACGCCGTCTGGCCCGACCTCGAAGCCCTGATGCGTGAGCACCAGGTGCCGCAGTTCACCGTCGACGGGCACCGTCCAGTCGGTGACTTCGATCTGTTCGGCATCAGCTTCTCCACTGAGCTCGGCTACACGAACATGCTCACGGCGCTCGACCTCGCGGGCATCCCGCTGCGCGCCACCGACCGCACAGTGGACCACCCCGTCGTGATTGCCGGGGGTCACTCAGCCTTCAACCCGGAGCCAATCGCGGAGTTCATCGACGCAGCCGTGCTCGGTGATGGCGAGCAGGCGGTGCTCGAGATCTCCGACGTGACGGCAGCCTGGAAGAGCGAAGGGCGTCCCGGCGGGCGCGAGGAACTGTTGCTGCGGCTGGCCCGGACCGGGGGGGTCTATGTCCCCCAGTTCTATGACGTCGACTACTTGCCCGACGGCCGGATCCGTCGAGTGGCTCCCAACCGGCCGGGTGTCCCGTGGCGGGTCGCCAAGCACACGGTGATGGACCTCGACCAGTGGCCCTATCCCAAGCAGCCGCTCGTCCCGCTGGCCGAAACCGTCCACGAGCGGATGAGCGTCGAGATCTTCCGCGGTTGCACGCGCGGCTGCCGGTTCTGCCAGGCCGGCATGATCACCCGCCCGGTTCGCGAGCGCTCTATCACCGGCATCGGCGAGATGGTTGAGCGCGGGCTCGCCGCGTCCGGCTACGAGGAGGTCGGCCTGCTCAGCCTCTCCAGCGCCGACCACTCCGAGATCGGCCAGGTCGCCAAGGGCCTCGCCGACCGCTACGAGGGCACCAACACGAGCCTGTCGCTGCCCAGCACCCGGGTCGATGCGTTCAACGTCGACCTCGCCAACGAGCTCTCGCGCAACGGCCGCCGCTCCGGCCTGACCTTCGCGCCGGAAGGCGGATCCGAGCGCCTGCGTCGCGTCATCAACAAGATGGTCAGTGAGGAAGACCTAATCCGCACCGTCACCACGGCGTACGCCGCCGGGTGGCGTCAGGTGAAGCTGTACTTCATGTGCGGTCTCCCCACCGAGACAGACGAGGACGTCCTGCAGATCGCCGAGATGGCGAAGAACGTCATCCGCGCCGGCCGCGAGGCCAGTGGTAGCCGCGATATCCGTTGCACCGTCTCGATCGGTGGCTTCGTGCCTAAGCCGCACACGCCGTTTCAGTGGGCCGCTCAGCTCGATCACGAGACCACCGACGCCCGGCTGGCCAAGCTCCGTGAGGCGATCCGGGCGGACAAGCAGTTCGCCCGTGCGATCGGCGTTCGCTACCACGACGGCAAGCCCGGCACTGTCGAGGGACTTCTGTCACGCGGCGACCGACGGATCGGCGCTGTCATCCGAGGAGTCTGGGAGCAGGGTGCGCGCTTCGACGGCTGGAGCGAGCACTTCTCCTTCGATGCCTGGATGGCCGCCGCTGATCGAGGTTTAGCAGACACCGGCGTCGACGTCGCGTGGTTCACCACCCGGGAGCGCGAGCAGTCCGAGGTGCTTCCTTGGGACCACCTCGACTCCGGCCTGGACAAAGAGTGGCTCTGGGAGGACTGGCAGGATGCGCTGTCAGAGGTTGAGGTCGACGACTGTCGCTGGACCCCGTGCTTCGACTGCGGTGTGTGCCCCCAGATGGGCACCGACATCCAGGTCGGCCCCACCGGCATCACGTTGCTTCCATTGACGGTGGTGCCCTCGCCCGCCCTCGAGGTGGCGCTGGCCCCATCACCGCAGAGCGCATGACCGACGAGCGGGTGGTGCTGACCGCGCACGGAGCCGTACGGCCGCCGGTCCCCGCAGAGCTGCTCGACGACCCGTGGTTCCCCTTCACCGGAGACGTACGGGTGAAGGAACTGCTCCCACTCGCAGATGAGGAGCCGCCTCGCTCAGGGGAGGGCGGCCAGGGCTGCCGTTCGTGTGCGGCCCCCGACTCAGACTTCCTGTGGTCCGACCGAAACTGGCGGTTGCGCCCGTACCGTCCCACGGAGCTGCTGGGCCAAGTCCTGCTCGAGACGCGGGCCCACCACGACTCCTTCGCCGATCTGAGCGACGAGCTGCTTCTCGAGCTTGGCCCGCTGACCGCCCGGATCGAGCGGGCGATCCTGGGGCTCGGGGGAGTCGGCCGTGTGCACGTCGCCCGGTGGGGCGATGGCGGCGAGCACTTCCACCTCTGGTTCATGCCGCGGCCCTTCGGCGCCCTCCAGCTGCGCGGATCCATGCTGGCGATGTGGGTGGACTTCATGCCGATGTGTCCGGACGAGGACGCCGCCGCCGCAGAGGCCGCGATCGCCGCTGCGCTGGCCGCGCGCTGATGCCGGCTCGTACCCCCGACGGTCCACCCCCGCCGCCCACCGTCCAGCGACTGCGGATCCGCTACGCCAAGCGGGGCCGCCTTCGGTTCACCTCGCATCGGGACTTCGCCCGTGCCTTCGAGCGCGCGCTGCGCCGCTCGGCCGTACCCATGGCCTACTCGGCCGGCTTCTCCCCGCACCCGAAGATTTCCTACGCAAACGCCGCTCCCACCGGCACCGCGAGCGAGGCGGAGTACCTCGAGATCGGCGTGGCCCAGCGCTGCGACCCGGACCGACTCCGGGCCTCCCTCGACAAGGCGCTGCCCCCAGGGCTCGACATCGTCGAGGTCGTCGAAGCGGCACCCGGTGCGCTGGCCGACCTGCTGGAAGCCTCGACGTGGGAGATCCGGTTGCCGGGCGCCGATCTCGACGACGTAAGGCTTGCGGTCGGCACGTTCCTGGCGGCGGAGGAGGTGCTGGTCGAGCGGCTCACCAAAAACGGCATCCGCTCCTTCGATGCCCGCGGGCCGGTGCTCGTGCTCATCGGGCGAGCGGAGGTTTCAGGCGCCGTTTCGGGGGTGGGGGAGCCTCCGTGTGCGATACTGGACGTGGTCCTGCGGCACGTCACACCGTCCGTAAGACCCGACGACGTGCTCAGCGCGCTGCGTTTGGTGGCTCACTTGGCGCCGCCGGTCCCACCTCAGGTGACCCGGCTGGCGCAGGGACCACTCGACGTGGCAGCCGGCACTGTCGGCGACCCACTGGCACCCGTGCCGACCTGACCGGTCAGACCGACCGGGCTGGTGCAGGTGCCCCCCAGGCTTACGCGGGGCAACGTGGCGGTCCTCAACAGACCGTGCCGGCCCCTCGGTGAACAGAATGGCTCCCGCGCGGCAGTGCGGCCCCACGGGGCAGCGAAGCCCGGGGGCCTGGAGGAGCAGACCTGATGGTCGACAACCCCAAGGACAGCACGACAACCGACAGCAAGGCTGACAACGCGACCACGGGCAGCAGCGGCGGTGCGGCAACGCCAGCAGCCACCCGCACCCGCCGCCGGGCAGCGAGCCGACCTGCCGGACCACCGCCGGTTGCGGCTCCGTCCGCCGAGGCTCCTCCGAGCGTCCCGGCGGCTGGCGTGCCGACGAAGGCTGCCGTTCCCGCCAAGGCGACGTCGGCCCCCCGCAAGCGCGCAACCAAGAAGGCGACCGCCGCGGACGCCCCGTCGGCCGAGGTAGCGCCGCCCGCGCCCGCAGACGCTGTGGATGCCGGGCCGCAAAGTGCACAGGGCGATCCGCCAGCCAAGCCCAAGCGGACTCGCAAGAAGGCCGCACCTGCTGTTTTCTCCACCCCTAAAGAGTCCGAGGCTGCTGTCGATTCCACGACGGCGCCCAGCTCGGCCGCCCCGGACAGCGCTTCGGTCGTGGTCTTCCAGCCGCCGGACCCCGAGCAAGCCGAGGCACCCCGCCGACGGCGGTCCAGGGCCAGGGTCGAAGAACCGATCGCCGAGGACCTCGACGCGGGCGCGACCGACGTGACGCGCCTGGACTTCGACTCCGACGACGGGCCTGGGGGCGAGCCCGGCGCCGGAGAAGACGGCGACGACGAGTCCGGTGACGGCACTGTGCGCCGCCGCCGTCGTCGTGGGGGTCGCGGTCGACGTGGCCGTGGCGGGCAGAACACCGAGGCCGGGTCCGACGGCTCCGAGCCGGGCAACGCCGACGACGGCAACGCTCCCGCGGGGAGCGACGTCCCGCCGGACTCGGTGGAAGGCCGTGGCGACGAGGAAACTGGGGCGGACGGCGAGGACGACGACGAGGGATCGACCGGCACCGGGACCCGCAGGCGTCGCAGACGCCGTCGTGGCGGTTCCGGGGACGGCGCCGGCTCCGCCGACGATCCGCCCAACACCGTGGTGCGGGTGCGTGAGCCACGCAGCCGTACCAACGACGAGGTCACCGGCGTCCGCGGCTCCACCCGGCTCGAGGCCAAGAAGCAGAGGCGCCGCGAAGGCCGTGATCAGGGGCGTCGTCGCCCGCCGATCCTGACCGAGTCGGAGTTCCTCGCGCGCCGCGAGAGCGTCGAGCGCGTGATGCTCGTCCGGCAGACCGGGGATCGCACTCAGATCGCCGTCCTCGAGGACGACATGCTCGTCGAGCACTACGTCAACAAGGCCGAGGCGACGTCCTTCGTGGGCAACGTCTATCTGGGGCGCGTGCAAAACGTCCTCCCGTCGATGGAGGCGGCGTTCGTCGACATCGGCAAGGGCCGCAACGCCGTGATCTACGCCGGTGAGGTCAACTGGGATGCCGCCGCCCTCGACGGCCAGCAGCGCCGCATCGAGCACGCTCTGAAGTCTGGCGACCAGGTTCTCGTGCAGGTGACCAAGGACCCCGTCGGCCACAAGGGATCTCGCCTCACCTCCCAGATCAGCTTGCCGGGCCGGTTCCTGGTCTATGTCCCCGACGGGTCGATGACCGGCATCAGCCGCAAACTTCCCGACACCGAACGCACCCGTCTCAAGGCCATCCTCAAGGGTGCGGTCCCTGAGGGCGCCGGCGTCATCGTGCGTACGGCCGCAGAAGGCGCCAGCGAAGAAGAGCTTTCTCGCGACGTCGCCCGGCTCGCCGCCCAGTGGGAGGACATCGCCAAGAAGGCCAAGAGCGCATCCGCCCCCGCGCTGCTCTATGGCGAGCCCGACCTCGCGGTCCGCGTCATCCGTGACGTGTTCAACGAGGACGTCAACAAGCTCATTGTCAGCGGCGACGACGCCTGGGACATGATCTCGCCCTACCTCGGTCACGTCGCGCCAGACCTGGTCGACCGGTTGAGCCGCTGGACCGACGAGAAGGATGTCTTCGCCGCCCACCGGGTCGACGAGCAGCTCGCGAAGGCGTTGGACCGCAAGGTTTGGCTGCCCTCGGGTGGCTCCCTCGTCATCGACCGCACCGAGGCGATGACCGTGGTCGACGTCAACACCGGCAAGTTCATCGGGGCAGGTGGCAACCTCGAGGAGACGGTCACCCGCAACAACCTTGAAGCCGCCGAGGAGATCGTGCGCCAGCTCCGGCTGCGTGACGTCGGGGGGATCATCGTCGTCGACTTCATCGACATGGTGCTCGAGTCCAACCGCGACCTCGTGCTGCGCCGATTGCTCGAATGCCTGTCGCGGGACCGCACCAAGCACCAGGTCGCCGAGGTGACCTCGCTGGGTCTGGTTCAGATGACCCGCAAGCGGGTCGGCCAGGGGCTGATCGAGGCGTTCAGCGAGCCGTGCGAGCACTGCGCGGGTCGCGGCGTCAAGGTGCAGATGGAGCCGGTCGACCTCAAGACGCCGAAGAACGGGTCATCCGACGGCGATCGCCCTGCTCGCCGCAAGCGTGGCGGCAAGGCCAAGTCGGAGCCCGAGTCTGATTCCACACCTGAGGCCGGGGCTGAGGCCGCACCGGAGGCCGCAGCTGGCTCTGCCGAGCAGGTGCCTGAGCCAGTCGCCTAGGGTGGGGTGACAACTCAACACCAGGGGAGCTCGCTGGACCGGCGGGCTGAGAGGGTGGCCGCCGCCACCGACCCTTGAACCTGATCTGGGTAATGCCAGCGGAGGAAACTCATGGGTCTGCCACGTCCGCCCTCGTTCATACTTGTCGGCCTCGTGTCGACGTCGCTCATCGTCACTGGCTGTACGGCCGCCAGCACCTCGGCCTCGATCCCTGAGCCGAGCGCATCCGGTCCAGTCGGTCCTGCGACGGTCACCTTGCTGACCCACGACTCCTTCGCACTGACCGAGTCCCTCCTCACCGACTTCGAGGCCCGCACCGGTATCACAGTGAAGGTGGTGAGCGCCGGCGATGCAGGTGAGGTCGTCAACAAGGCTGTGCTCACCGCGGGGAACCCTGAGGGCGATGTGCTGTTCGGGGTGGACACCACGCTGCTCACTCGGGCCGTCGATGCCGGGGTTTTCAGGCCGTATCGCTCCGCGCAGCTCGCAGCCCTGCGCCCCGAGCTGCGCGAGGACACAGCGAACGGCCACGTCACCCCGATCGACTATGGCGACGTCTGCGTCAACATCGACGATGGCTGGTTCGCCGAGCGAGGGATCGCGCCGCCGCGCGGGATCGACGACCTGACCGACCCGACGTACAAAGACCTGCTCGTGGTCCAGAACCCGGCCACGTCCTCACCGGGGCTGGCGTTCCTCCTCGCGACGGTTGCGCGCTTCGGCGAGGACGGGTGGCAGGGCTATTGGGGTCAGTTGCGCGACAACGGCGTCAAGGTCACCAACGGCTGGACCGAGGCCTACAGCGGGGAGTTCTCCGGCTCCTCAGGCGAAGGTGACCGACCGCTCGTGGTGTCCTACGCCTCGAGCCCCCCGGCCGAGATCGTCTTTGCTGCCGAGCCCAAGCCGGCGACTCCGGGCACCTCGGTGATGACTGACGGCTGCTTCCGACAGGTGGAGTACGCCGGGATCCTCGCCGGGACCAAGCAACTTGCGGCTTCGCGCGCCGTCATCGACTGGCTGGCCTCGGCGGAGGTTCAGGCCGACGTGCCGCTGTCGATGTTCGTGTTCCCGGCTCGTGAGGGCGTCACGCTACCGAGAGTGTTCACCGAGTTCGCTGAGGTCCCGATCGCTCCTCTGTCCTTGCCTGCCGAGGACATCGCTGACCACCGCGAGGAGTGGGTGGAGACGTGGACCGAGGTGGTGCTGCGCTGACCTCGACGGTGCCCCCAAGGCTGCGCCCGCACATCTCGAAGCGCAGCGGGACTGCCACGCCCCCCCGCCTGCACGGCACCCCGCCGGCCTGGGCGCTGGCGCTGGTCCCCTTGTCGTTCCTCCTCGTCTTCCTCGGATGGCCGCTGGGGACAGTGCTTGGGCGTGGCTTGGATCTGGATGCCCTCCAGGTGTTGGGCCGTCCCTCGACTCGCGCCATCGCGTGGTTCACGCTCTGGCAGGCCGTCGCGAGCACGCTGCTCACGCTGGCCGCCGGCCTCCCGATCGCTTTCGTGCTGCACCGCTACCAGTTGCCGGCCCGCCGAGTGCTGTTGGCGATCGTCACCGTGCCCTTCGTGCTGCCGACGGTGGTGGTTGGTACGGCCTTCCGGACCGTCTTACCTGCCCCCTGGATCGGAACCGTTGCGGCGATCCTCCTCGCCCACGTCTTCTTCAACATCGCGGTGGTGGTGCGCGTGGTGGGCGGATTGTTGGCGAACCTCGACCCGCGCTATGACCAGGCGGCGCGGGCGCTCGGTGCCTCGCCCCGGCATGCGTTTCGTACCGTCACATGGCCCTTGGTTCGGCCGGCTGTTCTCGCCGCCTCCGCTTTGGTCTTCTGCTTCACGTTCACATCCTTCGGCGTCGTGCTGGTCCTTGGTGGACCTCAGCATCCGACGTTGGAGGTGGAGATCTATCGCCGTACAGCTCAGCTGTTGGACCTCTCCGGTGCTGCCGCACTCGCTGTGGTGCAACTACTGGCAGTCGGGCTCGTCCTGGCGGTGTCCGCCCGGCTGCAGGCGCGCCTCGCCGTGCGGCAGCGCAGCCGTCCGCCGAGGGAGGTGCGCGGCCCGATTCGGGGTTGGGCGGCACGCCTGCTGGTCGCAGTGGTAATGGTCGAGATCGTGCTGATCGCCGTGCCGATGGCGGCTCTCGTCGTCCGATCCTTCCGGGTGAGGGATCGGTGGGGGCTCACCTGGTGGCGTTCATTGGTGGCCGACCCGGTGTCGACCCGCGACGTCGATGTGGCCGCCTCGCTGCAGACCTCGCTCGGCTACGCAGCCGCCACCGTCGTGGTGTCGGTGGTCATCGGTGGTCTGGCTGCGTGCGCCATCGCCTACTCCAGGCGAGGCGCGCGGGCCATGGAAACGTGGGCGTTGTTGCCTTTGGGCGCCTCCGCGGTCACGGTCGGATTCGGCCTGCTCCTGACCTTCAACCGGCCGCCGTTGGACCTGCGTGGCTCGGTGATTCTGGTGCCCCTGGCGCACGCCCTGGTGGCCGTACCTCTCGTCATCGCCGTGACCCTGCCCGCGTTGCGCGCCCTGGATCCGCGGCTGCGCGAGGTCGCGGCGACCCTGGGCGCGTCAACGTGGCGCACCTGGCGCACCGTCGACGGCCGGGCGCTGGCCGGCGCTCTCGCAGTCGGCGCCGGACTTGCGGCGGCGGTGTCGCTCGGCGAGTTCGGAGCGACCGCGTTTCTCGCACGGTCTGCGGAGCCGACGCTGCCGGTCGTAATAGTCCGCCTGTTGGGCAGACCGGGGGTGGTCAACA
>JANPBY010000003.1:0-11549 GCA_031430645.1 Actinomycetes bacterium | reverse complement strand
CGGCCTGTACTCACTCAATCCGATGGCTGGGATCATCGACCTCTATCGGGCGGCTCTCTTCCCGGAGGAGTTCGTCGGCTGGTGGATTGTGGGCGTTTCTGCTCTCATCAGTAGCGCCGTTCTCGGGTTGGGGTTCCTCGTGTTTGCTCGGCTCGAGTCCGCCGTACTGAAAGAGCTGTGATCGTGCAAACAACTCCGGCCATCGTCGTCCATGACCTCGGGATCTCGTTCTACAAGAGCCGGCGACGGCGAGCCTCGATCCGCGCTCGGATCTTCCACCCAAGCCGAGTCTCTCCAACGGAGCAGTTCTGGGGCCTTCGCAACGTCTCCTTCTCCATCCCAGCCGGCGAGGCGGTCGGCCTTGTTGGGGCAAACGGCCAAGGCAAGTCGACCTTGCTCAAACTCATCGCGGGCGTCCTGATCCCGGATGAGGGGACCGTGGCTGTGGCAGGTGGGGTAGCGCCGCTCATTGAGGTCACGGGTGGCTTCGTCGGTGACCTCACGGTGCGCGACAACGTCTATCTCACCGCGGGGCTGCACGGGCTCGACAAAGCAGCGGTCGATGAACGCTTCGATGACATCATCGGCTTTGCTGGCATCGGCGACCGCCTCGACATGCCCTACCGCCATCTGTCCAGCGGAATGAAGGTGCGGATCGGCTTCTCGGTCATCACCCAACTCGATGAGCCAATCGTTCTCGTCGACGAAGTGCTGGCCGTAGGTGATCGGGCGTTCAAGGAGAAGTGCTACCTCAAGATGGAGTCCCTGCTCGCTGGGGGGCGGACGTTGTTCCTGGTCTCGCACAGTGAGTCGAATCTGAAGCGCTTCTGCACGCGCGGACTGTATGTGCGCGGCGGCGCACTCGAGGCGGACGGTTCGATCAATGAGGTGCTGGCTGCCTACGCCGCCGAGCAGCCGTCCTAGGCGCCCGTTACGTTCATCACGGCAGGTTCGTTCGGCACCTGGAGGGCTGGGCCGGTTGCGGCTCGAATGGCGTCCACGGACACCCCGGGTGCGTGCTCGCGCAGCACCAGGCCGTCGCGGGTGACATCGATAACCGCGAGGTCGGTGATGATCCGTTGGACGACGCCACGACCGGTGTAGGGGAGATTGCACTCGGGCACGATCTTGTGTGAACCGTCTTTGGCGACGTGCTCCATCATCACGATCACGCGGCGGGCGCCGTGGACCAGGTCCATCGCCCCGCCCATCCCCTTGACCATTTTTCCTGGGATCATCCAGTTCGCCAGATCGCCGTTCTCCGATACCTGCATGGCGCCGAGGACCGCAGCGTCGATATGACCGCCGCGGATCATTCCAAAGGAGGCAGCGGAGTCGAAGAAGGAGGCGCCAGGGAGGACGGTGACGGTTTCTTTGCCGGCGTTGATGAGGTCCGGGTCTTCGTCGCCATCCCACGGATAGGGGCCGACGCCGAGGATGCCGTTCTCGGACTGCAGGACGACGGTGACGCCAGGCTGAAGGTAGTTCGGAACCAGGGTGGGCAGGCCGATACCCAGGTTGACGTACTCACCGTCGGCCAGCTCCAGAGCAGTCCGCGCGGCGAGTTGTTCTCTGGTCAGGGCCATGGCTCAGGCCTCCAGCGTGCGCGGGCGGACGGTTCGTCGCTCGATGCGCTTCTGCGCGGCAGGGTCATCAGACGGCACGAGGACGATGCGCTGCACGAAGATTCCGGGGACGTGCACGTGGTCTGGGTCGAGTTCCCCGGGCTCGACCAGACGCTCCACCGAGGCGATGGTGAGTCGGCCTGCTGCCGCGCACAGCGGATTGAAGTTGCGAGCGGACTCATGAAACACCAGATTGCCGTGGCGGTCGCCGACGCTGGCATGGACCAGGGCTACATCGGTCGTGATGGCTTCTTCGAGGACGTAGGTCCGGCCCGCAAACTCGCGAGTCTCCTTAGGCGGTGAAGCCAGGACGACCGACCCGTCAGCGGCATAGCGCCAGGGGAGCCCTCCGTCGGCGACTTGGGTTCCCACGCCCGTCGCGGTGTAGAAGGCGGGGATGCCCACCCCGCCGGCCCTGAGCCGCTCGGCAAGACTTCCTTGGGGGACCAGTTCGACCTCGAGCTCACCGGTGAGGAACTGGCGCTCGAACTCCTTGTTCTCACCCACATAGGACGAGGTCGTCCGAGCGATCCGCTTGGCGGCCAACAAGATGCCGAGGCCCCATTCGTCGACTCCGCAGTTGTTTGAGACGACGCGCAGATCGGTGGTCCCCTGCTCGTAGAGAGCCTGGATCAACAGGCTCGGGACGCCGCAGAGACCGAAGCCACCCACCGCGACCGACGCACCGTCGGGGATGTCCGCGACGGCGGCTGCGGCGGAACTCACACACTTGTCCACGGGCGCGACCTTACTTGCAGATCGGGGCGTCAGCTTTTCGGATCTGGAAGTCGGCTGAGGAGGACGGTGACGGAGTGGCATCTGGCACGTCGACTTCGCTAGCGCCCGCATAGTCGGCACCGAGTACGAGCTCGACGATCTGGCCCAAGCCCGTCACCTGCTTGCGCGTGGCTCCGGTCGCGGCCGCCAGCGTCCGAGCCGACTCGTCACGGGGCACCGACCACCGAACCACCGTGGTCGAACGCACGGCTGGTGCGGTCTCGAAGCCCACCACGTTGTAGCCGAGGGCGCGGAGTTCTCCCGCCGCTAGCTTGGCGGCTCCAGCGGTCCCCGTGGCATTGAGGACTCTCACATTGATGGCACTCGGAGCGGTGACGAGCGGGGGGCCGCTCGGTGACGGCGAGGCGGAGGGCGAGGCCGTCGGCGACGCCTCCTCCTCGGCTCCCGGGAGCGGGGTGTCCGTGCGCAGGGCGGTCCACACGAGGTCGGCGGCCTCCGACCACTGCAGGCGGTTCGGGTCGGGGGCGTAGGCCTCGACCGGAATCGTCATGAATCGGATCTGGTCGAGCCCGACCACCCGAATGTCTTGCGCCAGGGCTGCCATCGCTGCAATGTCCCTGAGGGATTCATCCGTGCTGAGCGAAGACGTGGCAGCGTTGAGGAACGAGTACAACTTGACCGGATTGGTGAGCGTCCCCCTCGACGTGGCCTTCTGGATCATCGACGAAAGGAAGGCCTGCTGACGCTGGAGGCGCTCAGGATCGCTGCCGTTTCCGACATACCGAACGCGAACGTAGTCGAGGGAACTCTTGCCGTTCAGAGTGTTACAGCCGGCGGCCAGCGTGATGTCGTGCTGGGGGTCGTTGATCGCTTCGGGGAGGTAGACCTTGACGCCGCCGAGTGCTTCGACCATCGCCCGAAACCCGGAGAAGTCGACGACCACGAAATGGTCGATGCGGATGTCGGTGAGTTGCTCGATCGTCCGCCGGACGCATGACGCGCCACCGATGGAGTAGGCCTGGTTGAACTGCCTGAGCCCAGCGCCGCTGGTGCTCCCGTTGGCCTGCTTGCAGGACGGCATGTTCACCATCGAGTCACGGGGGATGCTCACAGCCAAGGCGCGCGTACGGTCCGCGGAGACATGGAGCAGCATGGTGGTGTCTGAGAGCCCGACGCCGGCAACTCCGCCAACGAACCCGTTGTCTCCCGACCGACTGTCCTCGCCGATGAGCAGGATGTTCAACGGGGTCTTGGCCGCGGCGGCCGAGGCCTGGATTCCTTCTGGGCGGTCGAGCTGGTCCTGGGTGTCATCGATGGTCGCGATGTTCCCGCTGAGGTGGGCGTAGGCGTAGACGCCGAAGCCGACGGTACCGGCCACGAGTACCCCGAAGGCAGCGGCGACAGCGATCAGGGCGCGACGCTTGTTGGACCGTCTGGCCCGTGCAGGGACGACCGTCGGGGTATTCGACGGTACGGGGTCGCTCATCGGCCCGCGCTCGACACAGGGTGCTCCTTCTGGGGGACCTGAACATTCTACGGAACAGGCAGCGAACACGACGGGTCCAGGCGGTGAACGGTGCTCCAGGTATGGACGCTCAGGGCCGGTCCTTGGTTCCGTTCTCACTCCGCTCGGCGCCCAGGAGGGTCGCCGCTGGTCAGCAGATCCGGATGACTCCTGGGACGTCGACCCCTGCGGTCGCAGCGATCCCCTCCGTGGCGCAGACCCGGCTGAGGTCGACGCCGGGCGAGTCCGCTCCGCGCACGAGGAGGACGGAGCGATCGCCAAGGAGAGGAAGGGCGAGGGCGGCAACCCAGCCGTCGACGGTGGACCAGGACAACGCAGTCAACAGGCGGCTCGCTGGATTCATCAGAGCACCCAGCTCGTCCGCACGTCTCACCAGGTCGCTCTGCGTCACCTCGATTCCCTGCGCGTTCAGGGCGGGCGCAGTCAGGTTCCCGAGGTCGGCCGGGACAAGGTCCGGCTGACGCCGGAGCACGTCTGTGAGGTCCTCGAAGGGGTACGGCGGCGGTACTGCGAACGGCAGGCCGAAGGGGTGCAGACGGCTCACCCAGACCACGTCCGGCAAGGCTGAAGCCTCGGCGTCGAGGCCAGCTGGGCCGAGCACGACGGCATCAATCGGGTCGGCTGAACTCGTGTCTGGACCCACGACGATTCGGGCGCCGGCAGCCCAGGCGCCGAGCGCGAACGTCGCGACCTGCCAATGGAGTGGAACCCGCAGCTCAATCGTCGGTGGAGCTCCGACCTCGGCGCTGAGCTCTGCCACGAGATGGGCTGCCTTGGCGACTCCGTTCGTGGCGGTCGCGACCGAGAGTTCTACCCGCTCGCCTGAGCCGAGATCGAGGTCGGTGAGCAACGGCGCCGTCGGATCACGGCCGAGCCGTTCCTGCAGGGCGACGTACAAGGTCTGCGGGGTCACCCATCCACTCTCCCACCGACTGTGGACGTGCCCGCCCCCCGCGAGGACTCAGGGTCAGCAAGGGTCGGGCCGATAGAGGTAGGGACGGGGTTGTCCGATCCCGCGCGTCACGCCCGACGTCAAGGAGTCGAGTCAGTGCGTCGTTCCGCCGCAGTCCTGCTCGTGAGTGCGGTTGTCCCCGCGCTCCTTGTTGTTCCCACGGTCGGGCCGGTCGCCGCAGACCCTCACCCGGTGAGTCCGCGACTCTCGACGATTGATCTGGCCGGGGTCGACGCGACCTCCTGGGCGGAGGAACTCAACAACCCGGCGGCCGCCGATCCTGATGTCGTTCGGGCCGTCGGAACATCGCCGCTGGTCTTCACGGCACGCCTGGATACGGCCGCGTTCAGTCTGGTTGGGGTGACGTGGGACACCGTCCAGCCGACCCCGGTCAACGCCGACGATCTGCGCGTGACGGTGCGGACGCACAGCCAGCAGGTGTGGCAACCCTGGGCCACCTTGGTCACGGACTCCGGCGATCGGCCCGCGGAAGGCGAAGGAGTCCAACCTGTCGATGGCGCCGACGGCGTTTTTCGCCCCGCCCGCGCCGGCACCTCGCCCCTGTTCGCTGGACCCTCCGATGGCGTCCAGGTCAGAGTGGACAGCGCGGCCGGGCAGGCGCCCGTAGGCCTGCGCGTGGATCTCATCGACCCTGGAACCTCCGAGGCCGACAGTCGGCTTCAGGCAACCCCACCCTCGGCTGCTCATGCTGCCGCCGGCATGCCGTCCGTGATCACTCGCGCCCAGTGGGGCGCCGTTGAGTCGTTGCGGAACTCTGGTCCTACGTACGAGCCAAGGGTGAAGGTCGCCTTCGTGCACCACACGGCGACGTCGAACACCTATACCAAGGATCAAGCGGCAGCGGCTGTTCGTTCGGTGTACGCCTATGACACCAACAGCCTGGGTTGGTCCGATATCGCCTACAACGTGCTCGTGGACAAGTTCGGGCAGGTGTTCGAGGGTCGCTACGGGGGCCTGGACCGAGCCGTGCGGTCCGGCGCCACAGGAGGCTTCAACGCTGAATCCTGGTCGGTCTCTGCGCTGGGCAACTACTCCACCTCGGACGTCACCACAGCTCTCGTTTCGTCGATCTCGGCCGTGCTGGCCTGGAAGCTCGGAATCAGCCATGGAGACCCGGGGGGCACCGCGTCGCTGACTGCCGCCAACGGGTCCGGGACCACGGCGAAGTACCCAGACGGTACGAAGGTCAACTTCGCCGTCATCTCTGGCCACCGCGACGCCGGGGCGACGGCCTGCCCAGGCACGGCGCTGTTCGCCAAGCTGCCGGCCATCCGGACCTCAGTGGACTCCCTGATGGGCGCGCAGTTGTACAACGCTTCCGCGGCACCTTTGGTGGTGCCCAAGTTAGAGACGTCCCCGGTGCGCCTCAAGGCGTCCACGATGACTGCCCAGGACTGGCGCCTCGAGATCAAGAAGCAAGGGACAAGCACGGTGCTGCGTACCTACCAGGGCAGTGCGGCCAAGGATGGGCTGATCGACCAATCGTGGGATCTCAAGGATTCTGCTGGACAGAAGGTGTCCGCAGGCACCTACACCGTCACGCTCCAGTCATGGAATGCGACCACCGCCGCGGTCCCCGTGGCCGTCAACGTCGGGCTCTTTGCAGACGCCGACACCTACCCGCGCCCGGCGGACGGTGTCTTCCGCCTCGAGGGTCGCGGCTACGGTCACGGGCACGGGATGTCGCAGTTCGGGGCCGAAGGCGCGGCCCGCAAGGGACTCACTCGCGCTCAGATCCTCGCGTTCTACTACCCGGGTACCACCGTGTCGACGGCTCCAGCGACCCAGACCATGCGGGTGGGTCTGTCAGCCGGGGTACGGAGCTCGGGCAGCGGACCGGACGTGAGGATCCGCCCGACCGCGGGCCTGCAGGTCACCGAGGGCACCACAGTCAAGGTCTTGCCGACAACGATCGCCGGGTCCACAGTGACCGTCTGGCGAACCTTGCTCGCCAGCGGAAAGCTGGGCTTGTATGGCTGGACCGGGGCTGCCTATCAGCCCCTCACGGGCTGGACCGGGCGCAGCGGACCCTTCCGATTCACGACAGCACCCACAGCTTCGACGACGTCGCGCGTCACCCTGGTGCGTGCGAGCGGGAGTGAGATTGTCTATCGAGGCGTGATCGAGGCGCGCCGCAGCGCGGCCAGCGATGGGCTCTTCGCCGTTTCTGAGGTTCTCGTCGACGACTACGTCAAGTCGGTGGTGTCCGCTGAGATGCCCGGAGGCTGGACCGATACGGCCTACCAGGCGCAAGCGGTCGCGGCCCGGAGCTACGGCCTGTTCAAGCGGGCCGCCGCGGTATCCGCCGGTTCCTCATGGCATAGCTGCGACACCACGTCCTGTCAGGTGTACAACGGCTACTCGGGGGAGACCTCACCGGAATCCAAGGCGGCAACCGCGACCGCTGGGCAGTACCTCGCATATAACGGGGCGCCGATCTTTTCCGAGTTTGGTTCCGCCAACGGTGGCTGGAGCGCAGCCTCCAACAAGCCGTACCTCGTCGCCAAGGCCGACCCGTATGACGGCGTAGTCACTGGGACCGCCAACTGGGGCCATGCCTGGACCAAGGACGTCTCGGCCACCTCGATCCAGTCGGCGTACCCGTCGATCGGCAGCCTGGATCGGATCGTCGTGACCGATCGGGTGGGAGCGGGCGAGTGGGGCGGCCGGATCACCTCTCTCCGGCTCGAGGGTTCCAAGACCGACTTGACCGTGAGCGGGACGTCGTTCAGAAGTGCCCTGGGACTCAAGAGTGAGTGGTTCCGCGCTGCTCAGGCAGCTCCGGCGCCACCGCCCGTAGTCATCCCGCCCGGACCTCCGGCGCCCTCGGGCGTGGTGCCCACGGCCGTCCGCACAGTCGAGGTCCAGAGTACGGACCGGGCTGCGACCCTGTCTTGGGAGGCGCCGTCCAGCTCAGGCAGCAGCACAGTCAGTGGTTACCAGGTCACGCTGTCGCCGGGTGGTCGCTCGCTGTCGCTCCCCTCGGGTGCTCGATCAGTGATCCTGGACGGACTCGTCAACGGTCGGACGTACTCCGTGGCCGTTGTTGCCCGCAATGCTGTGGGCGGGTCGACGGCCGTCACGGCTTCGGTGGTGCCCGGTTCGCCGTTCGGCTACCAGGTGTCCTTGCCGGCGACGTCGCTGTGGACCGGTGACTTGGCCGCCTCCACCGGCCAGGTCATTGATGTCCTGGGGACCGCGGGCGTGCCTTCCGGCAGCGTCTCCGGCGTCTTGCTCCGCACGACTGCAACAAGTACCGAGGGTGTCGAAGGCTGGCTCAAGGTCGGCACCACAGGTGCCTGGCCGACCGTCGCCCAGCAGACGGTTCCCGCGGGTGGGAGCTCCATCAACGTGGTCCTGGTGCAACCTGGGACCTCCGGCACGGTGACCGTCTTGGCCTCCACTGCGGTCGGGCTCGTTGTCGAGGTGGTCGGCTACCAGACCTTGAACGGCGCGGTCGGGCAGCGTCTGGTCTCGGTGACTCCGACTTGGGCGGGATCGGGCTCGGTGACCAGCACGGTCCCACTCTCGTTCATGATCGCGGGCACGGCCGGCATCCGGGCCGGAGTCCCCGCCGTTCTCCTGCAGGCGACCGTGTCGGCAGGCCTTACCGCAGCGACGGTTCGCCTGTCCCCGGATGGATCTACCGCGCTCGCCGTACCGGTGGTCACCGTGCCCCCTGGGGCGACCCGCACCGTGCCGGTCGTCGCGCAGTTGGCCGCGGACGGGACGCTTCGCGTACTCGCTTCGGGGGTCGGAGTGCGCGTGTCCCTGGATGTGACCGGGTACTACCTCGGGGACGACGGCCTAGCCGCGAGCGGCCGTACGCGCGTCCTTGACCCGACCCGGGTCTTCTCCACTCAAGGGGCCACGGGCACCGATCAGGCGCCTGCTGCGGGGTCCACGATCACCGTGCCTCTGCTGGGCCTCGGTGGGGTTCCGATCAGCGGGGTCTCTGCGGTGATCCTCAACGTCATCGCCTGGGCGCCGACCACGACTGGTGCCTTGACGGTCTACCCCGCCGGAGGGCAGCGTCCGGCGAGCGTCGCGGTCTCCTATGACGCGTCATCGACGGTCCGCACCACTGTGGTGGCCAAGGTCGGCGCCAAGGGCTCGGTGCAGGTCTATCTGCCAGCGGGCGGCACTCACGTCCTCATCGACGTCGCGGGCTATGTGACCAACTGACCTCGGCGCTGGCGGCGTTCGGCTCGCGCCCACGCGGATAGGCTCCGCGCCCATGGAGGGCGTCGAAGCGGTTCTGCTCGTCGGTGGTCTGGGTACTCGCCTGCGCCCGCTCACCGTCCATTGCCCCAAACCGATGCTGCCCGTCGCAGGTGTTCCTTTCGTTGTCCACCAGCTGGCCCGGGCTCGGGCCGCTGGCGTGACCAGGGTGGTTCTCGCTACCTCCTACCGGCCGGAGGTCTTCGCGCTGCTGGGGGACGGGTCGGGACTCGGTTTGGAGCTGGTGCACCTGCACGAGACCGAACCACTAGGCACCGGTGGAGGAATCCGCAACGCCGCAAGCGCTCTGCTGAGTGGTCCGGATGATCCCGTGGTCGTCTTCAACGGAGACGTACTCTCCGGTCACGACCTGGTCGGGCAGCTCTCAGCGCATGCGCGGACCGGCGCCGACGTCACCCTGCACCTGGTCGAGGTGGAGGATGCCCGAGCGTTCGGATCCGTACCCACCGACGCCAGCGGTCGCGTGCTGGAGTTCGTCGAGAAGTCCGATAGTCCGCCTACCCGCGCAATCAATGCCGGGTGCTACGTCTTCAGGCGGTCGGTGATCGACGGGATTCCGACCGGTCGCCCGGTATCCGTGGAGCGGGAGACCTTCCCTGGCCTGCTGGCCGCGGGAGCGGTGGTTCAAGGGTATGTCGACTCGGCGTACTGGCTCGACCTCGGGACTCCGGCGGCCTACGTTCGCGGCTCTGCGGATCTGGTCCTGGGAGTGATTGGTTCGCCCGCCCTGCCTGGACCGACCGGAGAGCGGCTGCTACTGGAAGGGGCCTCAGTGGCAGCTGACGCCGTCGTAGCGGGCGGTACCGTCGTGGGGCGCGGTGCGTCCGTCGCCGCTGGCGCACTGGTCGAGGGTTCCGTCCTCCAGGATCGGGTCACCGTCTCGGCAGGAGCTGTGGTCCGCGGGTCCGTGGTGGGGGCAGGCTCGTTCATCGGCGAACGCACCGTTCTTGAGGGAGCGGTGGTTGGCGACGGCACGATCGTGGGTTCCGACATCGAACTTCCCAGCGGTGCCCGCGTCGCGGCCGACGTCGTATTGCCGGACGCGTCGATCCGGTTCTCCTCGGACGCGTGACGGACGAGCGGAGCTGGCGTTCAGGTCGCCCGGTCGACCTGCGAGCCACGCTCGGGCCGCTTCGGCGAGGGGGTGGGGACCCGACGTTTCGGATGGGCGCGGCGGCAGGAGTGTGGCGGACGGCGCGCACCCCTGACGGGCCTGGGACCCAGCATCTCCGGGTCTTTGCTGCCGACGCCTCCGTGAAGGCGCAGGCATGGGGGCCTGGTGCCCAGTGGCTGCTTGAGGGGCTGCCCGACCTGCTTGGCGCCGCCGATGTCACGTCAGCCGACTTCGACCCGGTCCATCCCGTGGTGCGCGCGGCCTGGCGTGAGCATCCGGGCTGGCGGGTGCCGAGGAGCGGTCTGGTGTGGGAGACCCTCGTGCCGACCGTCTTGGAGCAGAAGGTCACCGGTGGTGAGGCGCGCGACTCGTGGCGCACGTTGGTGCGGCAGTACGGCGAACCGGCGCCCGGGCCGGTGGGCGTACGGCCGCCAGGGCTGTTCGTGGTTCCCGAACCGTCGGTGTGGGCGCAGATCCCGTCGTGGGAGTGGCATCGAGCTGGCGTGGGACCAGAGCGCTCGCGCACGCTCGTGGGCGCGGCGCGGCGGGCGACAGCTCTCGAGCGAACCCTCGACCTGCCCGTCGATCAGGTCGAGGCGGCGTTGCGATCGTTGCCAGGCGTCGGGGTCTGGACTGCAGCCGAGGTCCGACAGCGGGCGCATGGCGACCCCGATGCGGTGTCGGTGGGCGACTTCCACGTCGCGGGGCAGGTGGTCTATGCCCTCACCGGCTCGATGGACGGAGACGATGCGCAGATGCTTGAGCTCCTCGAGCCCTGGGCTGGTCACCGCTTTCGCGTGGTGCGGATGATCGAGCTCTCCGGGGTGTCAAAGCCGCGCCGCGGCCCGCGCTACGCCCCGCTGGATCACCGAACTCACTGACCAGCCCTTGCGCGAATGGTCGCAGCGCGCCAGCGGCGATCGGAGGTCTCGAAGGCGTCCAAGTCCCACGTGATCGCTCGCGCTGCCTCGATCGAGAAGAGCAAAACGCCGGCCACATCAGGATGGTCTGGTCGGTACGGCAGGTCGGTGGCCTCGCGGTACTTCTCGGCATAGGCCGCGACGGCGGCGGGGTGGTCAGCCGCGCGCCCCAAGGATGTTGCCCGGCCATGGACGATCAGCGGGGCATCGCCGTCCTCGAGGTGCAGGACCAGCCGAGGATCTGCGGCGAGGTTGCGGGTCCGGACTGCGGAGGCCTCGCCATAGAAATGCAGGACGCCCCCGAGGGCGACGCCCCAGACGGGCACGGCATGCGGTCCACCGGCACCAGCCGTGGCGACCCACCAGTTACGGGCTTCGGAGAAGCGGTCGGCGATCTCGTCCCAGGCCAGCT
>JANPBY010000002.1:0-32637 GCA_031430645.1 Actinomycetes bacterium | reverse complement strand
CTGCTCGGCCAGGCGGAGGGCGAGCGTGCCACCCATGGACAACCCCATGACAAACACGTGCTCACAGCGTTCTGCCAGGTCGAGCAGCGCTCGCTCATCCTCGGCGTACCAGTCCTCCCACGTCGTCCGCTGCATCTCCTGCCAGGTGGTGCCGTGGCCTGGGAGCCGCGGCAGGCGAACCGTGACGCTGCGTTCGACGAGATGATTGGCCCAGGGGCGCATGGACGCAGGCGACCCGGTGAACCCGTGACAGAGCAGCACACCGATGCTCCCGCCGTCGTGGCTGAAAGGCTCAGCGCCAGGTTTTACGGGCACGGGGTCTCCTCGAGAAGGACGTCTCAGCGCTACGGTGGGCACCACACCGGTTGTTGTCCCTCGACGCTGAGGGACAGTTGGCGGGTGAACCAGGTCATCGCATCGTCGCACGAGGAGGGGCCGGTTGTTCTACTGGATCCTCAAGAGAGTCGTGCTGGGCCCGATCTTGCGCGTCATCTTCCGCCCGTGGGTGGAAGGTCTCGAGAACATCCCTGAGGAGGGCGGCGCCATCCTGGCGTCCAACCACCTCTCGTTCTCCGACTCGATCTTCTTGCCGCTCGTGGTGCCCCGACGGGTGACGTTCCTGGCGAAGTCCGACTACTTCAATGGTCGAGGAGTCAAGGGCCGCCTTACTGCCGGATTCTTCAAGAGCGCCGGGCAACTGCCCGTGGATCGGTCGGGAGGGGCAGCGTCCGAGGCTGCCCTCAGCACCGGGCTCAGGGTGTTGAACGAAGGCCACATGCTCGGTATCTACCCCGAGGGCACGCGTTCCCCGGACGGGCGCCTCTACCGTGGGAAGACCGGGATGGCGCGAATGGCTCTCGAGGCTCGAGTGCCGGTGCTGCCAGTCGCGATGATCGGCACCGACCTCATCCAGCCGATCGGCAAGCGCATCCCGCGCATCATGCGCGTCGGGATCAAGATCGGCGCGCCGCTGGACTTCGCCCGCTACGAAGGCATGGAGTCCGACCGCTTCGTCCTGCGCTCGATCACCGACGAGGTGATGTATGAGCTCATGGACCTGTCGAGCCAGGAGTACGTCGACGTCTATGCGGCCAAGGCCAAGGCCGAGGCCGCAGGTGGCAAGTCCTCTGGGCCGGTCGGGGTTCCCGCTCAGGTGGACGTTACTGAGTCCGATGGCCAGACCTTGCGTGAAGGTCAGCCCGCAGCCTGAGCCGGCTTGAGTTTGCCTCAGACGGGTCCATTCGGGGTCGTCGCGCGCAGGTGTTCCAGCACCACAGGGTCGATTCGCCCGGGGTGCAGACGCTCCTCGAGGTTCTCGACCCCGGCCCAAGACGCGAGGGACGCGGCCAGATCGGCTCGCGAGTGGCCCGCGGCCGAGAGTCGCCGCCGGATCTCAACGGCCAGCGAGCCTTCCATGGGGAGACAGTCAGCAGGGTCGGCGGTCCCGAACAGCATGGTGTGGATCGCCAGGATTCGGATCAACTCGGGCACCGGGTCCGAATGGTCATCGACGCGCAAGTCGACGAGGACGTCGCTGCCCCCGCCGTAACCACCGCCAGGCGTGACGACCAGGACGGCGGCCGACTGACGCCCCCGGCTGTCGCCGCCAGCCCGGTCACCGGCGAGTAGGGCGGCGAGCAGTCGCTCAGCAAACGGCGTTGCATCATTGCTGGCCACCCAGGTCGCTTGGACCGCCTCCACGACTTCCGGCCCGGTCAAGATGTTGCCCTGGATGGCATACCCCTTGCCCGTCGTGCCTCCGGCCCAGGCCGCGCACCCTGGCCCGGTGTAGTTCGCCGCCCGCCCCGCCGCGTCGACGATGCCTAATTGGCGTTCGGCGCGGCCCTCATCGGCCTCAATCAGATCGCTGAGGGCCTGCTCGGCGTGATGGCCGGCGCGCAGCAGGCGCAGCCCGTCCGGGCGGTAGGCGAGGTTGGCCCAGGCCTGAGTGGCCAGCGCCCCCACGCCCGACTCCGCGGCGGGAACCACAGCTCCGACTGCGACGAACTTCGAGGCGACAGCCACCCCAAGGTGGCCGCCGTCCGTGCTGCGGGCAACGATCGAGAAGGTCACGGGTCAGACACTAGGGTTGTCGTGGCTGCTCGGCGACCCGTGCACCCAAGTGTTGGTGCTGCTCCCACTCACGCTCGAGGAGAACGTCATGCGCATCGGTGTCCTGACCGGCGGCGGAGACTGCCCCGGACTCAACGCCGTCATCCGGGCAGTCGTTCGCAAAGGCGTCGAGGAGTACGGCCACGAGTTCGTAGGCTTCCGGGACGGCTGGAAGGGCCCGCTCGAGGGTGTGACGATGGCTCTGGACATCGCGGCTGTCCGCGGCATCCTGCCCCGCGGGGGCACGATCCTTGGTTCGTCGCGGACCAATCCCATCAAGATCGAGGGTGGCATCGAACGTCTCGAGGCCAACCTCGTCGAGTTCGGCGTCGACGCGCTCATTGCGATCGGCGGCGAGGACACCCTTGGCGTCGCGACCCGGCTGGACGAGCACGGGGTCCACGTCATCGGTGTGCCCAAGACGATCGACAACGATCTCAACGCGACGGACTACACCTTCGGCTTCGACACAGCGGTCAGTATCGCCACCGAAGCCATCGACCGGCTGCACACCACAGCCGAGTCTCATCACCGGGCGCTGGTTGTCGAGGTCATGGGGCGGCACGCTGGCTGGATCGCCCTGCACTCCGGCGTGGCCGGTGGGGCCAACATCATCTTGATCCCCGAGGTCCCCTTCGACATCGAGGAGGTCTGTGGATGGGTGGAACACCGCTTCCAGACCAACTATGCGCCGATCATCTGCGTCGCCGAGGGCGCGCTGCCCAAGGATGGCGATCTGATGACCAAGGATGCCCCGCTGGACGCCTTCGGGCACGTCCAACTAGCCGGGATCGGTGAGTGGCTGGCCAAGGAGATCGAGCGGCGCACCGGGAAGGAGGCCCGGACGACGGTTCTGGGCCACGTTCAGCGCGGCGGGACGCCGACTGCTCGTGATCGCTGGCTTGCGACCCGCTTTGGTTTACATGCGATCGACGCTGCTCACGAGGGTGACTGGGGAAAGATGGTCGGCCTCCAGGGCACCGACATCGTCCGGGTGCCGCTGGCCGCTGCCACGACGCACCTCAAGACCGTTCCGGCTGACCTCTACGACGAGTTCAAGGTCTTCTTCGGCTGAGCGCCTAGTCTTGGCCGTGTGGATCTCCTGAGCTGGCCTGACCTGCCTGCTGCCCAACAGCCGGAGTGGTGGGCTGGTGCGGTGCCCGTGGGCGAAGCACGTACGGCCTCCGACGAGCACGCGGACTCACTAGCGGCAGCTGTTGCGACGCTGCACGCACTCCCGCCGCTCGTCTTTGCGGGGGAGTGCGACGATCTGAAGGCGCGGCTGGCCCAGGTCTCGCGCGGCGAGGCCTTCGTGCTCCAGGGCGGTGACTGCGCGGAGACCTTTGACGGAGTCAACGCTGCCACCATCCGCGGCAAGTTGCGCACCATCCTGCAGATGGCCGTGGTGCTGACCTACGGCGCGTCGATGCCGGTGGTGAAGGTCGGTCGGATCGCCGGGCAGTATGCGAAGCCGCGAACCTCGGGCGCTGAGAGTCGCGACGGAGTCAGCCTCCCCTCTTACCGCGGGGACATGGTGAACGGGCTCACCTTCGAGGCGTCGGCCAGGAGCCACGACCCAGCCCGGATCGTGGAGGCCTACCACCGCGCCGCGGCCACGCTGAATCTCGTGCGAGCCTTCACTCAAGGCGGGTATGCGGACCTGCGGCAGGTGCACGCGTGGAACCAGGACTTCGTCCAGGAGACGTCAGCCGGTGAGCGCTATGAGCAGATGGCCGGCGATATCGATCGCGCCCTCGCCTTCATGAACGCAGCGGGGATCGACCCCGAGGCCTTCAAGCGTGTCGACCTCTATGCCGGCCACGAGGCTCTGGTTTTGGACTACGAGCGCGCGCTGACTCGGATCGATTCACGAACCGGCGAGCGCTATGACGTGTCCGGCCACTTCGTGTGGGTGGGGGAGCGGACCCGGCAAATCGACGGTGCGCATGTCGACTTCGCCGCCTCGATCAGTAATCCGATCGGGCTGAAGGTCGGTCCCAGCGCTACGCCTGATGACGTCCTCGCACTCGTTGAGCGACTGGACCCCGATCACGAACCAGGGCGGCTGACTCTGATCACCCGGATGGGCGCCGGAGCCGTCCGTGATGTGCTGCCCGCCATCGTCGAGAAGGTTGAAGCCAGCGGTCACCCGGTGGTGTGGATCTGCGATCCCATGCACGGCAACACCTTCGAGTCGGCGTCGGGAGTGAAGACGCGTTCCTTCGACGATGTCGTGGAGGAGGTCCGTGGCTTCTTCGAAGTGCACCGTGGCCTCGGCACCCACCCCGGGGGCATCCACGTCGAGCTGACCGGTGAGGACGTCACGGAGTGTGTCGGTGGGGCTGATGGCCTCGCCGAAGACGGTCTCGGTGCGCGTTATGAGACGGCCTGCGACCCCCGGCTCAACCGGCGACAGGCCCTCGAGCTGGCCTTCCTGGTGGCGGAGACCCTCGCCAGTCGGTGACTGGGCCAAGATGGCGCCCGTGACTCTTACCCTGGCGATCGACTGCGGCGGTTCCGGAATCAAGGGTTCGGTGCTCGACGAGGCTGGGGTGATGCTGGCCAAACGGGTTCGCATCCCGACGCCGTACCCGCTGCCGCCCACGACGTTCCTCAGCGCCTTGCAGGAGGTGGCTGGCCAACTTCAGCCCGCAGGCCGGGTGACCGTCGGGATGCCCGGGATGATCCGGCATGGCGTGGTCGTCCACACGCCGCACTACATCACCCGCCGCGGACCCCGCTCGCGACCGTTGCCTGAACTGGTCGAGGCCTGGACGGGGTACGACGCTCGCGCGGGCATCGCGGCCACCTTCGGTCTCCCGACACTTGTGCTCAACGATGCTGAGGTGCACGGTGCGGGCGTTGTGGTCGGCCAAGGCCTCGAGGTGATGCTCACGCTCGGCACCGGCCTCGGGTGCGCCATCTTCGACGGTGGGCGGCTGGCCCCGCACCTGGAGATGTCGCAGGCCCCGGTCCGCAGGGGGACGACCTTCGACACGTTCATCGGTGACCGGGACCGGCGGCGCCTCGGCAACACCCGTTGGTCGCGTCGGGTGCTGTCCATGGTTGAACAGCTGCGCCCGGTGTTCCTCTGGGACCGGCTGTATCTCGGCGGCGGCAACGCCAAGCGTGTGGTGCCGGCGCACCTCGCGGCGATGGGAGACGACGTCGTCGTTGTCCCGAACGCCGCAGGCATCATCGGTGGCGCCCGCGCCTGGACCCTCGACATCACCTGACCTCCACACCCCCACTTAACGCGCGACACGCCGTCCTGACGTCTGATCCGCCACGCTCCGGGCGTGCATTTTCGGACGTCAAGACGTCGGCCTCGCGCACTTGACGCGCGAAAGGGGCCAGGCCAAGCGCGGTACATCGGACGTCAGGACGGCGTGTCGCGCGTGAAGTGGCCGGGCGGCTGTCCGAAACCCGCTAGTGATGGGTCGGTGGGGTAGGTCAGGATGGGGTCATGACCACGGCCGATGTCGACGACGAGACCCTTCACCGGGCTGTCGACAGTCGTGATCCGCGTTTCGACGGCCGGGTCTATCTGGGCGTGACGAGCACCGGCATCTATTGCCGACCGAGCTGCCCGGCCAGACGCCCACGACGGGAGAACCGACGGTTCTACGCGTCGTCCGCGGCAGCCGTAGCAGCGGGGTTTCGGGCCTGCCGGATGTGCCGCCCGGAGGCTTTGCCCGGCTCACGTGACTGGGACCACCGCGGCGACCTGGCAGCCCGCGCGCTGCGACTGATCGGCGCCGGTCACATCGATGATCACGGCGTCACGGGCCTGGCCTCGACCCTGCATGTGAGCGAGCGCCAACTGCACCGGGTGTTGGTGAGCGAGGTCGGGGCCGGAGCGCTGAGGTTGGCTCGCAGCCGCAGGGCGCAAACAGCGCGGCTGCTGATCGACCAGACCACGCTGCCGCTCACCGAGATCGCTTTCGCTGCGGGTTTCGCCAGCGTCCGACAGTTCAACGACGTCATGCGCGATGAGTTCGGTGCCGCGCCCTCGGCGCTTCGGCGCCGTAGCCTGCCCGACGACGGCCGGTCGCCCAGCGACGGATCCCTGGTGCTGCGGCTGCGCTTACGTGAGCCGTACGCCGGTACCTCTCTGGTTCGCTGGTTCGGGGCCCACGCCATTGCGGGCGTCGAAGAGGAGGCTGACGGCGGCTTCGCCCAGGTCATCCGCACTCCGCACGGTCCGGCCGTGGTCCGAACCCGGCACGAGCCCGGCCACCTCGTCGCGCGGCTCTCGCTCCCCGATCTTGCTGACTTGGCCGCCACCGTGGCTGGGCTGCGGAGGCTGTGGGACCTGGACACCGATCCGGGGGCTGTTGACGGCGCCCTGGCCGAGGACCCCCTTCTGGCGCCTCTCGTGGCCAAGCGTCCTGGACTCCGAGTGCCCGGCGCCGTGGACGGGTTCGAAGTCGGAGTGCGCGCAGTCATCGGCCAGCAGGTGTCGATCGCGGCAGCCCGGACTCTCACGGCCCGGTTCGTGGAGCGGCTGGGCGCCGGGCTCCCGACCCCGGTCGGCGGCCTCAGCAGGGCTTTCCCGACCGCCGAGGTCGTCGCTGACGGCAACCTCGAGGGGCTCGGGTTGGTGGGTACCCGAGTCCGCGCGCTGCGGGCGCTCAGCGCTGCCGTGGCGAACGGCCTCTCGTTGGATTCCGGCGCTGATCGCAACGACGTACGGTCCGCGCTGCTCGCGCTCCCTGGCATCGGGCCGTGGACGGCGGACTACATCGCCCTGCGCGCCCTCGGTGACCCCGATGCCTGGCTGCCTACCGACCTGATCCTGCGTCGCTCCGTCGAACGACGACAGGCCGACCCGCAGAAGTGGCGACCGTGGCGGGCCTACGCCGCGGTCCACCTCTGGACCCACGACGCCTTGGAGGCCTGATGACTGCCCGTCCATCAAGACCGAGCCCAACGACGCTGGAGGTCGCGGTCCTGCCCACCCCTGTGGGACCGCTTGTTGTGATCGTTCGAGACGGAGTCGTCGTGGCTTCGGGTTTCGGTACCGTCGATGAGATTCGAGCGCTGTTGCCCCCTAACCTCGCGGCTGCCGAACTGCGCGAGGGCGCGGACCTCGGCAGTGTTGCCGAGGCTGTGGCTGCGTACTCCGCTGGAGACTTCGCTGCCCTGGACACAGTTCTGGTCGAGCAGCCGGGCGGGCCGTTCCTCGCCGAGGTCTGGCGGGTGCTTCGCCAGATCCCCCCGGGAGACACCTGGTCCTACTCCGAGCTGGCGACCAGGGCCGGCCGCCCGGCCGCGGTTCGAGCCGCCGGCCAAGGCTGCGCGCTCAACCGGGTGGCGCCGTTCGTGCCCTGCCACCGCGTCGTGCGCTCAGATGGCTCGCTCGGTGGCTATGCGTACGGTCTGCCGACCAAGCGCGCTCTCCTGGCGTTCGAGCGCGGATCGCCTGAAGGCGATGCCGAGGGGCACTTGTTCTGACCAGCCCGGATTCTGACCTGCTCAGAGCCCGAAGAGCGGGCGGCAAGCCTCGAGCCCGATGATCTCGGTGACCGGGCGTGCACGGGCCGTCCAGTCCTCGCGTGTCAGTCTCAGGTGCACCATGCGGTCCCGGCCGTCGCCGCGGGCGTGCAGGTGTTCACCGTTGGGTTGATATCCAAGGGATCGCGAAACCCCCAGCGAGGCGAGGTTGTCGTGCCACGCGGAGGTGATGGCTGCCTCGGCTGCGAGCCCCTCGAAGGCCAAGCCCAGCACCGCGCAACGCATGGCGGCGCCGAGGCCTCGCCCGCGCGCGTCGGGGACGAGGAACGAGGCGGTGTCGACGGTGCGCAAGAGGGGGAAGTCCGTGCCCTCGAGCTCCTGAGCGCCGATCGGCTCCCCCGCCAGGGACACGAGGAAGTTGAGCCGCCAGTGCGCAGGGCTCCACGTTCCGAACCCGCGCCAGTAGCTCTGGTGGACGATCACGGCCCTGGTGAGGTGGACGTCTGCAAGGCCGTACGTCGTGGCCGCGGGGTCCAGCTCGACGTCGTCGGGCAGCAGGTCCGCGACCAAGGGCTGATCGGCCTCGGTCATCGGTCTCAGCTCGAGGTCGCCGACGCGAAGACGGAGGTCGAAGATCGGCCAATAGGGATGCTCCACGGAGGCGACCTTAGGCGGGGCCGGGAGTCCCGGAGGGTCTCGATCAGCAACCGAACCTCGCCCAGGGGCAGACGCCAGGCCCCGGAGGGTGGACAATGGGGCCGTGGCCGTCCGTCGAAATCTGCCCTACAGTCCCTTCAATGCCGAACCACCGCCCCCGTTGATCCAACTTTTCACGGTGGACGACCTGGTCAACCACGACACCTACGGCCTCGGCCGAGTCGTCGGCGTCGAGCCGGAGATCGCGGTGACCATCGACTTCAACCCGACGGTTCGCCGGTTCACGATCCCCGACAAGAAAGTCTCCCTCCTCTAGTCGGGCGGCCACTAACCCAAGGGTTGTGCGACCCGGATCGCGTCGGCCGCCGGACGGCGCCCGAGCATTGGTGGCAGTTGACGTACGGCTGCCGCGAGGGCTCTGAGGTCGCCGTTCACCAGCGCCTGCGGACCGTCACAGAGCGCGGTGTCGGGAGTCGGATGTACGTCGACGATGATGCCGTCCGCTCCGACGGCGATCGCGGCCCGTGACAAAGGGACGACTAGTTCCCGTCGGCCCCCACTGTGCGACGGGTCGACCACGATCGGCAGGTGCGACAGGTCGTGGGCGATCGGCACCGCCGAGATGTCGAGGGTGTTGCGGGTCGCGGTCTCGAAGGTTCGGATGCCGCGTTCGCACAGCACGATGTCGAGGTTTCCGCGCTGGGCGACGTACTCCGCGGCCATCAACCACTCCTCGATCGTGGAGCTCATGCCGCGCTTGAGCATCACCGGCTTGCCCACCTCACCAACTGCTTGAAGCAGGCCGAAGTTCTGCGCATTCCGCGTCCCGACCTGGAGCATGTCCGCGTACGAAGCGACCAACTCGACGTCGTGGGCATCGACGACCTCAGTGACGACGGGCAGACCTGTCTCGGCGCGAACCTCGGCCAGGATCCGTAGTCCCGCCTCGCCGAGCCCCTGGAAGGCATACGGGCTCGTGCGCGGCTTGAAGGCGCCCCCTCGTAGCAACGTGGCGCCGGCGGCCGCGGCCATCTGTGCTGCTGCCAGTGTCTGGTCGGCGGTCTCGACGGCGCAGGGACCGGCGATCAGGGTGAAGGTGTCCGGTCCGATTGGCACCCGGTGAGACTCCGGGCCTACCCAGACCGTGGTCATCTGCGGGTGGTGCTCGCGAGCCACGAGCTTGTACGGCACCGAGATCCGCATGACGTCGCTCACGCCGCGCAACGCGCGAAGTTCCAGGGACGAGAACAGGTCGACGTCACCGACCAGGCCGACGATCGTGCGGGTCTCCCCGCGACTCACGAACGCCTCGCCGCCAGCACCGGTGACTCGTGCTACGACTGCGTCGATATCGGCCTCGGTGGCCTCGGGGGCCATCACCACAACCATCTGCGTGCTCCTGCTCTCGGGAACTGCCTGGTGGAAATCACCGGGTAGGCAAAGAAAAGAGCCCCGGTTTCCCGGGGCTCATCGGTGCGGTGCGGCGCAGATCAGGCCGCCCGCCGGGAGAGCCCCGGTCGGTAGCCGTAAAACCACGCCTGCTGCTGCATGCTGAGCAGAGTACGGCCGCCGTGGGGGCGTCGCTAGGCGAGGTCCATATCGTGGGACTCAGCGGGTGGGCGATCGGGTGCTCGGAACCCTCGTCAGATTACGTAGATGGTGATGACAGCGCCCTTGGGTGCGAGGTCGCCACCGCCTGGCGTCTGGGTGCGCACGAGATCGACGAACCCGCCCAGCTGCTTGACGACATTGACCTTGAAGCCGGCCGCTTTGAGAATCCGGGTCGCATCCGCGGTGGACTTGCGGAACACGTTGGGTACCTCGAACAGTTCGGGTCCCTTGGAGACCACCAGTGACACTTCCGTGCCCTTGGGCACGGTGCCGCTCTTGGGGGACTGTGACAGGACGTCGCCCTTTGCGACCTTGGTGCTGAACTTCTCCCCGGTAACTTTTGGCTTCAGGCCCAAGTCCAAGAGCTTCTTCTGCGCCGCGGTGGCCTCGGTTCCGACCAGGTTGGGAACCGTCACGGGCTGGACACCCTTGCTGACCGTAAGCCGGACGGCGGTGTCCGCCCGCAGCGGCTTGCCCGCGCCTGGGTCGCTGCTGATGACCTTGCCCTTGGCGACCGTGGAGGAGTACTTCGTGGTCACCTTTCCGAGGGCCAGGCCAGCCTCCTTCAAGGCTGTTTCAGCATCAGACTGGGACAGACCAGCCACCTTGGGCACCTCGAAGCGTTCCGGGCCTTTGGACAGAGTGAGGGTGACCGTCCCGTTTTCGCGGATCCGCTCGTTGGGCTTGGGGTCGGTGTCGTAGACGTCCCCGGCTTTGACGGTCTCGCTGAAGACCGGCTCGCTGATGCTGACCTGTAGTCCCGCGGCAGTGAGCGTCGCGGTTGCGGTGTCTTCGTCGACACCCAGGACCGAAGGGGTTGTGGTCCACCGGCCTTCGCCGTACCACCAACTGGCCCAACCGGCTCCTGCGGCTAGGGCGAGCAGGAGCAACAAGGCCACGATGATCCGGCCGGGCCGGGATCGGCGAACCCCTGGTGGGGGGCCAGCTGAGGGAGGGCCAACAGCCCCCACGCCGGACCGGGGTGTCGTCGCCTTCGTTGCGCCGGCCACGGCGAGGGGTACGACAAGGGTGTCGTGACTCCCGTTGTTTTCAGGGGGCGCAGAGTTGGTTGTGCTCAGCTCATCTGCGGGCACAAGCCGTCGAAGTTCGACCACGGCCTGGAGGAGTCGGTTCGCGTCGGCCGGCCGTTCATCGGGGTCGCGACGGGTGGCCTTGGACACCAAGGCGTCCACTGATGGATGGAGCCCGGGGCGGGCCAGGGAGGGGGGTGGGACGTCCTCGTGGACGTGCTGGTAGGCCACCGCCATCGGCGAGTCACCAGTGAACGGCGGTGTGCCGGTGAGTAATTCGTAGAGGACGACGCCGGCGCTGTAGACGTCGGTGCGCGCATCGGCGATGCCACGCTCGACCTGCTCCGGCGCCAGATAGGCGACCGTGCCGATCAAAACGCCGGCGGTTGCCTGGCTGCTGCTCGCCGACGAAGCTGCCCGGGCCAGCCCGAAGTCCGCAACCTTCACGCGGCCGTCATCGGCGAGCAGGACGTTTTCCGGCTTGACGTCTC
Organism: Actinomycetes bacterium; assembly: GCA_031430645.1. Classification (GTDB taxonomy): domain Bacteria; phylum Actinomycetota; class Actinomycetes; order DATJPE01; family DATJPE01; genus JANPBY01. The sequence goes on along the minus strand of JANPBY010000002.1, from coordinate 21,278 downwards.
GATGGACGATGCCTGCCTCATGGGCGGCGCCGAGCGCGGCTAGCACCGGTTCAAGGACGTCGAAGGCCTCCGTCGGCGTGAGTCGTCCGCGCTCGCGCAGCAGGTCACGCAGCGTCCGTCCAGCGATGTACTCCATCACCAGAAAGACGGTGCCGGCGTCGGCTCCTTGGTCGAACACGGCGACGACGTTGGGGTGGGACAACCGGGCGGCGGAACGGGCCTCGCGCGTGAAGCGGGCAACGAAGGCTTCGTCGTCGGCGAAACCCGGGTGCATGATCTTGACGGCCACCGGGCGCTCGAGGCGGGTGTCGAGGCCTTGGTAGACCGTGGCCATCCCACCTCGGGCGATGGGCTCGCCCACGCGGTATCGGCCGTCGAGCAGACGCCCGACGACCGGGTCCGTGACCTGCGTCGTCATCTAAGTGAGTGTACGTTCGCCAGTCCGAAACGCCGGGGAGGCGAGCCGTGCCCCAGATCTGCCCTTCGGGCCGAGCTCGGGACGTGGCAAGGTGAGCGCGTGAACGACACCACCGACTCTTTGGATAACGACCCGCTGGATAATGACCCGCTGGCTGCGTCCGCGGCCGACGCGCTTGGCGCCGAGGTGGCTGCTCTGCCCGGTCGTTGGCTGACCATTCCGGATGTCGCTGAGGCCTGGGGCACCGACATCATGAAGGTGCGGCAGGCCATTCGGGAGCGGCAGCTGCTCGCAGTGCGGCTCGAGGGCGTTCTGCGAGTGCCAGGGATCTTCGTGGCTGAGGACACGGTCGTCAAGGGACTGCCCGGCGTCATCACGCTCCTCGCCGATGCAGGATTCAGCGACGAGGAGGCCCTGCGTTGGCTGCTCACCCCTGATCCGTCACTCCCCGGAAGTCCGGCTGACGCGCTCGCTGAGAACCGCGGCACCGAGGTCAAGCGGCGCGCTCAGGCGTTGGCGTTCTGACTGCGGCCTGACTACGCGACCGTCGGAGTCGCATCCAACGGTCCATGGGTGACCGGGACGCCGCGTCCCTTGTCCAGCCGCCATGCGAGGTAGCAGAACGCGCCGACGATGATCGGCATCAAGTAGGTGAACCCTCGGTAGATGAGGACCCCCGCGGTGATCGTGTTCTGATAGGTAGGCGATGTCACCGCGACAAAGGCGGCTGTGTAGGCCACCTCAACCACCCCAACGCCGCCCGGAGTCACCTGGATGACGGTCGAGAGCCGGCCCACGGTGTAGGTCGCCAGCGCGACGCCCCAGGGCAGGATCTCGCTGTCCATGCCGACCAGGCGCAGGCACAAGACGAGCAGAATGCCGTTGAGCCAATAGTTTGCGAGTGTCAGGACCGTCAAGCGTCCACCGCGCGCTTTCAAGACCGTGACGGTGTTGGCCCGCAGCGTGACGCAGGCAGCTTCCCAGCCGTCCACCTCGGGTTTGTGGATCAACCGCAGGAGCACATTGGTGAGCCGCTGACCGACCCGGCCGAGCCACCGGGCGAACGGGATGCTGCGCAGCAGGGCGATCACGCCCAGGATGAGCGCGACGCTCACTGCCACGGCGAAGATGGCCCAGCCGGTGAGATCGCTGGCCTCGTCTCCGCTGTCCCCGAAGGCCACGAGGGCGAGTACGGCCACGCCGGGCATCGACAGCATGCAGACGTTGTTCCAGATGCTCACCGCGACCATTCCGCGGCTGAAGTCCTCGACGTCGACGCCGTATGAGCGAAGCATGATGAAACGCATCCCCGTGCCCGAGGGCCCGGGGACCGTGTTGCTGATGGCTTGGGAGCCTTGTTGGGTGATGAACGCCCGGCCCGCGCCGATCCCGCGGATCGGCAGGACCATCATCGCTGTGGAAAGGACCATGATCACCAGGCCGAGGATCAGCAGCCCGACGATCTCCCAGGTCGGGGCGGAGCGGACCTCTGCCCAGATGTCTTCGTAGCTCGCCATTTCCGGGATGATCTTGAGGAAGATCAGGGCGAAGATTCCTCCCGTGAGCATCCCGACAAAGACCTTGCGGAACGTCGAGGCCCGAGAGGGTGCTTCGCCCTTGGCCTCGGGTACGACCACCGCACTGATCGGCTTGGGATCCGACTCGGTCATCTCACCCCCACTTGGCTGCGCGGCATAGTCTCGGTGGCCACCTTAGGGTGACGTGCGTGGCGGACGAACGCACCAGGATCAGCATGACCGATGTCGAGGTCGAGTCGTTCCTCGCTTCCGGCCGCACGGCCGTGCTGGTGACCCTGGCTTCAGATGGTGCTCCCGAGCCGGTTGGCATGTGGTTCCTTGTCGAGCCTGACGGCGCGATCGTGATGCGCACGTATGCCGCCTCCCAGAAGGCGCTGAACCTGCGTCGCGACCCGCGCGTGGCCGTCCTGGTGGAGTCCGGTGACCGATATGCAGAACTGCAAGGCGTGCGGCTGTCTGGTGTCGTCGAACTCGTCGAGGATGCTGAGATGATCGCCGACATCTGGACCGGTTTGGCGATGAAGTACGAAGGCCTTGCGCCAGAGCACGCGGACCCTTTTCGACTGGTGGCACTCGAGCGAGCCGGCAAGCAGGTCGCCCTCAGGCTGCGCCCGAGCGAGGTCGTGTCCTGGGATCACCGAAAGCTTGCTCCATGAGGTCGTTCAGCTATCTCGGCGTGATGCTGTTCGTCGTGATCGGCGCCGGTTGGCTGGAGTTCGGGCTGCGCACGCGAGTGGCCCGCCGCTGGCGGCGACTCGGGCTCTCGTTGGCTGCCATCGTTCCGGTCTTCTACGTGTGGGACGCCTATGCCATCAGTCAGGGTCACTGGACCTTCGATCCGCAGCAAGTCACCGGCATCGCTTTGCCTGGCGGGGTCCCGCTGGAGGAATTGGTCTTCTTCCTCGTCGTTCCGATCGCCTCGGTGCTCACATTGGAAGCCGTCCGAGCTGTCCGCGGCTGGGATGTCGGTGACGCGGATATCAGTGAAGAGGGAATCAGTGACGCGGATATCAGTGACGCGGAGCCGGGCAGTCACCGGTGACGTACACCCAACTCGCCGTGCTCGGCGTCGTCCTCACGGTGCTGCTCGACCTATATGTGCTGCGGACGCGGCTTCTCACGCGACGCGTGTTCTGGGTGTCCTACGCGATCATCGTCGGGTTTCAGCTGCTCACGAACGGGATCCTGACCGGGCTTCGGATCGTCCGTTACGACGAAGCAGCAATTGTCGGCGATGGCTCGCCGGTTTTCCTCGGAGCGGGCCGGATCGCCTATGCGCCGATCGAGGACTTGTTGTTCGGATTTGCTCTCGTCGTCCAAACTCTTGCCTGGTGGGTCTTTTGGGGCCGGCGAGGGGTTCAGCGGGAGCCGTACGCCGGACCGCCGCGCTGGCGCTAGCTAACTCGGCGGGCTTGGACTGCACGACCCCAGGCCCGCCCGGCCACGGCAAGACGACGCGGAAGCGGGACCGTGGCCCGACGAGTGAACACCTCGTAGTCGATCGCCTCGACTTCGTCGACGATGCCGCAATAGAGGATCCGGGCGGCTTCGATGCACGGGCGGCTGGTGGGATCAAGTAGTTCGATGCCCGGCCTCGAGGCGGCTTCCAACCTGCGAACGCGGGCGATCTGGAAGCGCAACAGGTCGCGTACCCGATCGTCGACGACCCGCCGTTCCAAGTCTGCGCGGGTCAGGCTGAACCGCTCCAGGTCCTCGAGCGGCAGGTAGACCCGACCGCGGTCCAGGTCCTCGCCGACGTCGCGAGTGAAGTTGGCGAGCTGGAACGCCACCCCGAGATCCTTGGCAGGCTCGTACGCTCCATCGTTGAGCGGTCCGAGGATCGGCACCATCTGGAGTCCGATCACCGCAGCGGAGCCGTACACATAGGTGTAGAGATCGTCGTAGGTCGCGTACTCTGTGACGGTGAGGTCCATGGTCATCGACTCGAGAAACGCCTCGAAGTGCTCGATGGGGATGTCCCAGCGTTGAACGGTGTCGACGACCGCCCGACACACCGGGTCATCGCTGTGTCCTCGCCGCACATCTACGAGGAACGCGTCTCCCCAGCGCTTCAGTTCCGCTTCGGCTGCCTGGTCGTCGCGTCCCATGGCGTCGACGATCTCGTCGGCGTATCGAGCGAAGCCGTACAGCGCATGAACGTACGGCCGCTTCGCGGGCGGCAGCAGAAGCGTTGCTAGATAGTAGGTTTTGCCGTGTTGTGCATTGAGCGCACGGCAGCGTTCGTAAGATTCGCGCAGCCCAGGATCGAGGATCCCGGCCGCTGTGAGATCGCGGCGGCTCACGGTTGCTTGGGTCAGACCTGGTTCGAGAGCGGTCGGGACTCAGGTTCGGTTTCATCCAGGAGCAACGCGCGAGCGCGCGTCGACGCGAAGAGCAGCGCTCCCACGATCACCAGGGACAGAAGCGCCGCCAAGCCGGGGTTCAAGGCTGCATTCCAATGCGTGGTGTCAGACGCTCCGGAACTCGCAATGCTGTAGATGGTCAGAGCTGTGGACAGGATGACCGCGATCCTCGTCTCGTTGGCGGACAGGCCTGCGGCCACCAGGATGAGCAGGCTCCACAGCAGGTACCACGGTTGGACGGTTGCTCCCAACACGACCACGACAAGCAACGCCAGTCCCAGGGCACGCACCGCAGTGCGCCGATCGCAGGCAAAGGCCAGCAGTGCGACAACAGCCAGCGAGGCGAGTGCGCCCAGGGTGCGCACGACAGTCACCGAACCGTCGTCGAAGTTGGCACTCCCGAGCAGCCCGCCGATGATCCCGCCGATCATGCCGAGCGCGGTTGATGGGGACAGCCAGGTGCGAACTTCGGCTGGTGTGCCCAGCGCCGAGATCCAGCCGAAGTCCAGTCCGAGGGCGAGATTGAGCGCCAGGAAGGTGATCAAGGCCAGCAGGGTCACCTTGATCCAGCTGGACACCCGTCCGCGCATCGAGGCGTCGGCGCCGGGCCAAGCCATCGCGACGAACGGCAGCCCCAAAAGGGCTGGTGCCTTGATTGCGCCCGCGAGGACGACGAGGAGCGTGCCGAGCACGAACCGCCCTTCCAGGGCGATGGTCATGCCGGCGACGAGAAGCCCCAACATCAGGGCGTCGTTGTGACCCGCGGAGACGAAATGCATCAGGACGAGGGGGTTGAGCAGACCCAGCCAAATCACCTTGGCTGCATCGACACCACACAGCGCAGCCAGTCGCGGCAGGTAGACGGCGAGCAAAGCCACCCCGCCGAGTGCCAGTAGCCGGAAGGCGAGCAGGGAGGGGATCGCTGAGGCATCGGTGATGCGGAAGACGCCACTGGAGAGACCGACCCAGAGCGGGCCATACGGTGAAGGTGAGCCGACCCAGAAGGAGTCAGCGCCGTCGTTGGTCCATGGGAGGTCGATGGTTCCGTTGGTGTAGGGGTCCAGTCCGGCTGACAGCATCCGGCTGGCCGAGATGTAGCTGAAGATGTCTCGGCTGAACATCACCGGCGTCAAGAACAGGGGCAGTGCCCAGAGCCACATCAGTCGCAAGAGCTGGTTCGGGTGCACCACTGAAGCCGTACGGACATGGTGACCGAGTCGCAGCCAGGCCTGGAGCAGCACGGCCACACCGACGATGACGGTGACCCAACCCAGAACGGCAAAGCCCGGAGTCAGTCGCAGGGTCTCCAAGACGGGCGCGGTCGGGATGCCGGATGACGGTGCCACGAAGCCAACCGAAATGGCTCCGATGGCCATGAGCGCCGATCCAAGGAAACCGCTGATGGCGAACTCCGCCACGAGCGACGAGGACGACTCGATCGGGCGCCCGTCTACACGTGGCGAAGCCTCGGGGGTCGGAGCCTTCGCCCGCAGCGTGGCGGCGACCCGACTGGTGATCGCCATAGGCGTCCGATCATAGGACAATGCTGGCTGTACGGAAGGGGACGCCGGGTCAGCGGGTTGCTCGCGAGACGTAGGTCACGTCGTGTCCAAGCACTCGTTCGGCAGCGAGCCTCCCACTGATGAGCACCATGGGCACGCCCACGCCGGGGACGGTCCCGGAGCCGGTGAACACAACGTTCTCGCCCCAGATGTTCTTTGGTCTGAACGGCCCGGTCTGGCCGAAGGAATGGGCAGCAGCGAAGGGGGCTCCGCGCTCCATTCCGCGGTCCGCCCAGTCCTGGGGCGTGGTCACGGACTCGACTTCGATGCCGTCGCCGAATCCGACGTAGCCGCGTTCCTCCAGGACTCGCACGGCCTCGTCGCGGTAGCGAGGTCCCTCAGTTCGCCAGTCGATCGGTGCGTCCAGATTGGGTGTGGGGAACAGCACGTAGTAGATCTGCTTGCCGTCGGGTGCGAGCGACGGGTCGCCGTGCGTCGGGTTGGTGACGAGCACAGACGGGTCGGTCATGAGGACCTTGTCATCGATGAGCTCCTTGAAGATGCCCTTCCAGGACCGACCGAAGTGAATGTTGTGGTGAGCCGTTTTTGAGTAGGTAGCGGACGACCCGGCGAGCAACAAGAAGCACGACGGGGAGTACGTCAGTCGCCGCACCGACCAAGGGTCGCGGCCGAGCAGATCTCGGTGCGCTACAGGGAGGTCGGGATTGAGGACAATGGTGTCGCAGGCGATCCGCTCCCCGTCAGCCGTGTGGACCGCAACCGCGCGCGAGCCGGAGGTCTCGACTCGCGTGACCTCGGTGCCATAGCGGATGACGACCCCGTGCTTCTCTGCCGCACCGGCCAAGGCTCGGGGGACGGCGTGCATGCCGCCCTTGGGAAAGAACACTCCCGCCACCGAGTCCATGTAGGCGATGACCGCGTAAATCGCGAGCGCGTCATACGGGGAGAGCCCGGCATACATCGACTGGAAGGAGAAGACCCGTTCGGTGCGTGGGTCCTTGAGGTAGTTCCGCACCTTGGGGGCAAGTCGCCGGAAGCCGCCGATGGCTGCGAGGCGCGCGAGGTTCGGCGTCAGCAGGTCAAGGGGGGAGTCGATGTTGCGGTCGATGAAGTCACGCATCTCATAGCGGTACAGGTCGGCGACGAAGTCGACGTACCTTCGGTAGCCGGCCGCTTCATCGGGTCCGCACACCCGCGAGATCTCCTCCGCCATCTCATCGACATCGCTGTGCACGTCGAGGGTGGACCCGTCGGGATAGTAGGCGCGATAGAGCGGGCTCACTGGTTGCAGGTCCAGCCAGTCCTCGAGGCGCTCACCCACGCAGTCGAGCGCGTCGGCGATGAGGTCGGGCATGGTGAGGACCGTGGGTCCGGTGTCGAATCGATAGCCGTCCAGCTCGAGCAGGCCGGCTCGGCCGCCGGGAACCAGCTCGCGCTCCAGGAGCGTGACTTGTCGGCCGGCCCCGACCAGCCGCAGTGCCGCAGACAGCCCACCGAGTCCAGCACCGACCACCACGACGTGGTCCGTAGGACCTTTAACGGTGCGCATGTTTCCAGCCTAGGTGAGCGTCGGTGGTCCTGCCCGGTGGGTCAGACCCTCCGGGAGGTGGCCGCGATCGCCAACCGCTTCAACGGTGAGCGGGCAGGCTCGGGAACGTCGGCCAACGCCTCGAGCGAGGTTTGGGTCATCGAGGCGATGAGCTCCTCCACAGCGGCCAGAGCGCCGGTGGACTCGATGACCTCGCGCAGCGCCTCGACGCCCTCTTGCGTGAGTCCGGGATCGCCGAGGTGGCGGCGCAGCTGGGCAGCTTGGGCTGGGGTGGCCCGCTCCACCGCCATGGCGATGAGGACGGTGCGCTTGCCTTCTCTGAGGTCGTCGCCGGCCGGCTTGCCGGTCTCCGTCGGGTCGCCGAAAACCCCAAGGACGTCGTCGCGCAGCTGGAAGGCCTCACCCAGCGGCAGACCGTACGCGCTGTAGGTCTCGAGGAACTCCGGCCCGGCGCCGGCGAGGGTGGCTCCGAGGTGGAGCGGCCGCTCGATCGTGTACTTCGCGGCCTTGTAGCGGACGACGAGCAACGCCCGATCGACCGATCCCCCGCCGCGCGCCTGCTCCAGCAGGTCCAGATACTGCCCGGCCATCAACTCGGTGCGCATCTCGTCGTAGACAGGCTTGGCGCGTAGGAGGGCCTCTGCTGGCAGCCCTGATCTGAAGAGGAGTTCATCGGACCAGGCGAGGCACAGATCGCCGAGCAGGATCGCCGCGCCGGTGCCGAAGGACTCGGGTGAGCCCAGCCACGAGGATCCCCGGTGCAGCGCCGAGAATCGTCGGTGCGCTGACGGCTGCCCACGGCGGGTGTCGGAGCCGTCCATCACGTCGTCGTGGATGAGCGCACAGGCTTGGAGCAGTTCCAGTGCCGTGGCGGCACGAACGGCTGACTCGGAGTCCGCGCCGCCGGCGCCCCGCCAGCCCCAATAGCAGAAAGCCGGCCGAAGGCGTTTGCCGCCCGCCAGCAATAACGTGATGGCTTCGAGCAGCGGGGAGAGGTCATCGCTGACGCCGTCCAGGATCGGCACCTGGCTCCCGAGAAAGTCGTCCAGGTGCTTCTGGACCCGCACGCGAAGGTCTTCGGCGTCCAGCGCTGCCTCGGACCGCCCGTCTGTCCCCACGGGCGCGAGAGTACGTCCCGGCGGCGCCTGGCGCACCACGGAGTCCGCTATCTGGTCGAACGAAGCCCTCGACAGAAGACGTTGCCTAGGCTTGGACCATGTCCGACGGAGACCGGTCCGGCCCTAGCGGCGCGACGACGATTCGCGATCTCCTCGCCGACGGCCGGCATTCCTGGTCCTTCGAGTTCTTTCCTCCTGCGACGGACGAGGGTGAGCGACTGCTGTGGCAGGCGATTCGAGAGCTTGAGCCACTTGCACCGTCCTTCGTCTCGGTAACCTACGGCGCAGGCGGTTCGACGCGGGACCGCACCATTCGGGTGACCGAGCGGATCGGGACTGAAACGACGCTCACTCCTCTCGGGCACCTGACATGCGTGGGATCCAGTCGGAGCGAACTTCGGCAGGTGATCGGGCAGTACGCCGCGGCCGGGGTTCGCAACGTCCTGGCTCTACGGGGGGACCCGCCAGGTGGTCCAGGAAGCCCGTGGGAACAGCACCCCGAAGGTCTGCGGTATGCCGTCGAGCTGGTCGATTTGGTCAAGGGACTCGGTAACTTCTGTGTCGGGGTGGCCGCGTTCCCCGAGCGGCATCCCGAAGCGCTCGATCTCGACGCCGACGCCCGGGTCCTCGCCGCCAAGGCCGAGGCTGGCGCTGACTTTGCAGTCACCCAGTTCTTCTTCGCCGCGGAGTCGTACTTCAGTCTCGTCGAGCGGGTTCGAGCCCTTGGCTGCACGATTCCCATCCTCCCGGGCCTGATGCCCGTGACGAATGTCCGACAGATCGAGAGATTTGCCCAGCTCGCCGGCACGACGTTTCCCGCGGTGCTCGCCGAGCGGCTAAACGCCGTCGAGGATGACCCGAAGGCCGTCCGGGCGATCGGTGTCGAGGTGGCGAGTGAGCTCGGCGATGAGTTGCTCGCCGGTGGTGCCCCCGGCCTGCACTTCTACACGCTCAACCGCTCGACCGCGACGCGTCAGGTCTATGCGAATCTCGGTCTCGCCGATCGCCTCTGACCTCGCTGCTGTTCACGGACAGCACTGTGGCGTCCGGCCGTCTGCGAGGATCGGATCATGAGCGACTTTGGGCCAGACCTCGGCATCACCGTGACCGGTCACGGTACGGCGTCTGCGGCTCCTGATGTGTTCGTCGCCGACCTGGCCGCCGAGGTGGCGGCTGCAACTCCAGGGGAGGCCTTCGCTGAGGCTTCGGCGGCACTGCGCTTGATCGCCGAGGCGGCCGCCGCGGCCCAGGTTGCTGCCGATGATTTGCGTTCCGGCGAGATGAGCCTGTGGACCGATCAGGACCGCGAGGGGCGTCCCCAGGGCTACCGCGCGTCCCTGCGGCTGGAGGTTCGGGTTCGCGATCTCGCCCGAGCAGGGGACACGCTGGCGAGGTTGGTGGAGGCCGGTGGTGCTGCTGCCCGCCTGCAGGGAACGCGCTTTGAGCATTCCGATTCATTGGGGCTGGCCACCGCAGCTCAGGAGGCCGCCTTTGCCGAGGCCGTCAGCCGTGCCATGCGCTACGCCGGGCTAGCGGGACGTCCCCTCGGGCCGGTGGTGGCGGTGCGCGAGTTCGCGGCCGGCGGCTCACCTCGACCCTCGATCGCCAGGATGGCGATGGCCGACTCAGCGGGTCCGCCGGTCGCAGCCGGTTCGTTGGCTGTGAGCGCAAGCGTCACGGTCAGCTGGGCCTGGGGCTGACCCGCGTGGCCGCCGTGCCGACGCGCCAGGAGTACTTCGTCCGGTGGGCCGGGCTGCACGGGGACTATGACCCGTCCGCTTCCAGACTGGTGGGTGGTTGGCTCAGCGTCGTCTACGTCAGCGCTCGACCCATGGCGAGTCTGCGCGTCCCTCCTGATGTGGTCACGCTCTTAGGGCTCGTTGTCTCGGCTCTGGTCGTCTGGCTGGCGGCCCTTGGTGGCCGGTGGGTCCTGGCGGCGGTCTTCGTGGTCGTCGTGTCCGGGTTGGTCGACGGCCTCGATGGGGCTGTCGCGATCTTGACCGATCGAGTCACGCGGTGGGGCTACGTCCTCGACTCAGTCGTCGACCGATGCTCTGATGGCCTCTACCTCGTGGCCCTGTGGCTGGTCGGCGCTCCTGCCTGGATGTGTGTAGCGGGGGGCGCAGTCGCAGTCCTCCTCGAGTACACCCGTGCACGCGCAGGCGCGGGTGGAATGAGCGAGGTGGGGGTCGTCACGGTGGCCGAGCGTCCCACTCGGGTGATCATCACTGCCGCGTTCTTGCTCGGGGCAGGCTTGTACGTCTCCGACGCGAGTCAGTGGGCCACGGCCGGCGCGGGGGCGTGGCTCGTCGTCTCGGTCTTTGGGTTCGGGCAGTTGCTCATCGTTGTGCGCCGCCGACTCTCCGACTCGCCGCCGGACTAGCAGTGGCTGCTGATCTGGACCTGGCCCTGCTGGTAGGCGCGGCCGTCGTTCTCGTCGGCGTGCTCGCGGTTCGCGTGAGCGCGCGACTAGGACTTCCTGGACTGCTCCTCTATCTCTTCCTCGGTCTGCTGCTCGGCGAAGCCGGCGTGGGGATCAGATTCGACGACGCCGCTCTAGCCCGTGACCTCGGCCTGGTCGCCTTGGTCGTGATTCTCGCCGAGGGTGGTCTCACCACACGGTTGTCGACGATTCGGCCAGTGCTCGGACTGTCCGTTGTGCTTGCCACCGTCGGTGTCGCCGTCAGTGTTGCAGTTGTCGCGCTGGCTGTGCATCTGGTGCTGGACTTCGACGCCCGAACCTCTGTACTCATCGGCGCAGTGGTCTCCTCGACGGACGCCGCTGCGGTCTTCTCGGTGCTCCGTCGGCTCAAGCTGCGCCCACGGGTGTCAGCGACCTTGGAAGCTGAGTCCGGGTTGAACGACGCGCCGGTCATCGTGTTGGTGTTGCTCGTCGTTTCGGGGGAGTGGGGTGTCCACCCCTGGTGGTTCGAGTTGGGGGTGGTCGCCTACGAACTGCTCGCGGGTGCCGCCTTCGGCATTGCCGTCGGTCTGGCTGGTCGGTGGATCCTTATGCGACTGGCCTTGCCGGCGGTCGGCCTCTATCCGCTGGCTTCCCTCGCTCTCATCGTCGTCGCATATGGCGCAGCCGGACTCGCACACGCCAGCGGATTCCTTGCGGTGTATGTCTGCGCAGTGCTGTTGGGCTCCTCACGTCTGCCACACCGTCGCTCGGTCCTGGGGTTCACCGAGGGATTGGCGTGGCTCGCCCAGATCGGCTTGTTCGTGCTGCTCGGTCTCCTGGCCTCGCCCGCTCGACTTCCCGACGCTGTACCGCTTGCCCTGGTTGCTGGCATCGCTCTTGTCCTTGTCGGACGCCCATTAGCGGTATTCGTCTCGGCCACGCCGTTTGGGGTGCCTTGGCGGGAGCAGGCCTTCCTGACCCTGGCCGGTCTGCGGGGGGCTGTGCCGATCGTGTTGGCCACGATTGCGCTTGCCGCAGGCACTGCGGGCTCCGTTGAGGTGTTCGACGCGACCTTCCTGCTGGTGTTGGTCCTCACCGCACTCCAGGCGCCCCCGCTGCCCTGGTTCGCACGGGTGCTGCGGGTGACGGGAAGCGGCGAGGCCGGGGAGATCGAGGTCGAGTCGGCCCCCTTGGACGAAATGAACGCAGCCTTGCTCGAGGTGGATGTCCCTGATGGGTCTCGGCTGGTGGGGCTCTATGTCGCGTCTGACCTCAGACTTCCGCCCGGAGCCGCGGTGACACTGGTCGTGCGAGGGGGGGCGACCCTCGTTCCGGACCAACGGACTCGCGTTCGCGTCGACGACCGGCTGCTCATCGTCACCACCGCAGAAGTTCGTCGCGACGCCGAGCGGCGATTGCGAGCGGTGAGTCGAGGTGGTCCGGTGGCCGGGTGGTTCGGCGAGCGGGGGGACCCAAACTAAGGCTGAGGCCCAGTTAGTGGGCGGGGGCAACCGGTGGGGTCTGGTGACCCCAGTCATAAATGACCGAGGTGCGGAGCACCAGGTCCTGAACCGAGCGGTTGGCGCCGCTGATCAACACCCAGAAAAGGCCGATCGGGAAGACGACACAGAAGCCGGCCCGGATCAGGGCACCGCTCCAGCGCATCTTCTCGCCCCGCCAGTTGACGACCCGAAGCCCCATGACCAGGTCGCCGTACGTCCGACCACTGGTCGCCCAGGACACCCAGAAATAGAGGGTGAGCATCGCCCCACCGATGATGATGGCCAAGCCGAGCCTGGGTGAGGGGAACGTGAAACTCGTGGGGCTCAACAGGAACAGCACTGCTGCGTAACCGACGTACCCCGAGACGAGGACGATCACCACGAGCCCGAAGTCGAGGGCATTTGCGATGATCCTGCTGATCAGGCCGGCACGTTCCCCCTGGAAGGCCATGGCTGCCTGAGGAATCCCGTCCTTGCTGGCAGCCCGACGAACGGTGCGAGCGCTGCCGCTCGAGGCGTCCGCGCTCATGCGTTCGGTCCTAGCGTCTCGGTTTCCGGCTCTTCAGGGTCGGTCAAGGCCTCAGCTTCGCCTGGTGCGCCAAGCTTTCGGGCGCGTCCTCCGCGCAACGTGAGACGGTCGACCAACCGAGCGACCACCCGGTCTGCGTCCACGGCCTGCAGTCGCACGGTCCGCACCGTCTCCGTCGCGATCGAGCCAGTGGAGTCGCGAACGATTCCAGGGAGGTCGATGGCGTCCACGACGTAGTCGGCGATCCCGACCAGGTCGACGCGCTGCATGACCAGGGCGGTCAGGTCGAGGTCATCGAGCGCGCTGTTGACCACCGTGCCGAGGTCGACCTGGTCGGTGACGATCGTCGTGAGATCGACCTCCTTGAGCACCTGGGTGATGACTGCGGCGAGGTCGAGCTGGTCGATCACCTCGGTGACCACCGGCTGCAGGTCGACCCGCCGCACTGCGTCGTTGATGATCGGGGTGAGATCGAGCTCGCTGATTGCCTGACCCGCGATCTCATCAAGATCGAGGCGGCGCAGGACGTGCTGGACCAGCCGGTCGAGGTCGAGTCGATCGACGATGGTGGAGATGGCCGCGTCGAGGTCCAAGGTGGTTGCGACACTGTCGATGACGGCCGGGACGGCGGTCCGCGAAACCCGCATGGCCTCGAGGGTCAACTGTTCGCGATCCTCTCGCCACCGATGGGCGACCGCATCCAACGCGGTTGCCGGCCGCAGGCTCTGGGGGACGAGCGGTGGGTCAACCAGGACGCCGACGAACGGGCCGGCCATCCGTGTGGTGAGCCCGACGACCGCCCCCGTCGCCCGGGCAGCACTCCATCCTGCTCCCAGGGCGGCATCAACAACGGTGCGACCAGCGGGCTCGCCCGTGGTACTTCGCCCGGACGAGGTGGCGATGACGCGCAGGACGACTTCGGTCGCGATGGCGACGATGCCGAAGCCCACGCGAACACCTTGCTCGACTACGGAGCGATCCGGCGCAGGGGAAATCGGCCGCACCAGGATGGACATCGGTGCGCCGTCGCTTGAGTCCTCGCCCGCTGCGGTCACTCCGGCATTATGACGGCCTGGCTTCAACGGAGAGGAGGAAGGCGATGGAGATTTCTTCGGCTGAAGCGCTCGCCCTTCGGATACGCAGCCTGTTGTTGTCGGAGCGGAACCCGACCGGCGGTAGCCAGCCACAGGACGTCGCGGGAGCGGTTTCTTGGTTCGGTGCGATGCAGGCCCAGGATCTCGGCAGTGGACTTTGGTCTTTCGGGGTGCGGTTGCCGGAACTCGCTCAGGTCGGCGTAGAAGCCGCGCTGGAGCGCCGGGAAGCGTTGCGCACGTGGCCGATGCGCGGCACGGTGCACTTCGTCCCGTCCCGGGATGCGCGCTGGATGTTGGACCTGATGGGCGTGCGCGCACTCGCCGGCGCGGCCCGACGCCGCGAGTTCCTCGGGCTTGATGAAATCGTCGCGGACCGTGCGGTCGAGGTCTTGGGGAGCGCCTTGGCAGGTGGAGGTCGCCTGACCCGGGCGGAATGTGTCGCAACCTTGGAGGCCGCAGGCATCCCCACTGCTGGCCAGTTGGCCTATCACTTGCTGTGGTACTCCAGCCAGCGCGGTGTCACCTGTATCGCGCCGAATGTCGAAGGTGAACAGACCTTCGTGCTGCTCGAGGAATGGGTCCCGGATCCTCACCTGCCCGAGCGGGACGAGGCGCTCGCAATCATGGCCTTGCGGTACTTCCGAAGCCACGGTCCGACGACCCGGAAGGACTTTGCCGGGTGGACCGGGCTCACGATGGCCGACGCCAAGACGGGGATCGCTGAGGCCGGGGATCTCTTGGCCACGGTGACCGTGGACGGTCAGGAGATGATTGCTCCGCCGATGCTGTTGGCCGATATCGGTGCCGAGCAGGCGGAGGTTACCGACGAAGTGTGGGCGCTGCCTGGCTTCGACGAGTACCTCCTCGGATTCAAGGACCGGTCTCTGATGCTCGCCGAGGAGCACAAGCAGGCAATCATCCCTGGGGGCAATGGAGTCTTCCAGTGGACCATCGTGCGCAACGGACGCGTGGTGGCTACCTGGAAGCGGACGAAGGGGAAGGCCAAGACTGTCGTCGAGGTGCTGCCGCTCTCCCCGATTGCGGTCAGGGACATGCGGGCAGTTGAGGCTGCGCTCGTCCCATACGGGCGCTTTGTCGATCGACCCCTGGAGGTGCGGTGGGCCTAGTCGGCTTCGGCTTGAGGAGGCTGAGTTGGGGCCGGCGTCAGCGAGGCCGCCTTCTCGGCTCTCCCCGCGACAAAGGCGCGC
The DNA here is from genome assembly GCA_031430645.1 of Actinomycetes bacterium. Lineage (GTDB taxonomy): Bacteria > Actinomycetota > Actinomycetes > DATJPE01 > DATJPE01 > JANPBY01. The sequence continues at coordinate 6,032 of JANPBY010000002.1, read as the reverse complement.
AGTTCGGCGGTCAGGGCTGACCCGTCCAGACCTAGGCCGGCCTGCCGGGGTTGGTGGCGCAGCGCGCGTTTGACCTCGTCATGGTGCTCAGCGGGGACCGATCCGCCGGGGTTGGCCATCAGGGCCTGTGCGCAGGCGGCCGAAAGTTCATTCCACCAGTCGTCGAAGGGGTGCCCGTACTGGTCGATGAACAACTGGCGGTCACCCTCGATCCAGTGATCGACGAGGTGGTTCTTGCCGCGCAGGTGCCGAATGTCGTCCCAGCTCAAGACCTCGACCGACGGCTCGTTTTGGTCAGCACTGGCCCAGAAACTGCCATCGGGTCGGCGCGCGATCTCGAGGAAATGCTCGGACATGACCTCAGCGTAAGGGCCCTAGCTACCGGCCGGGCTCAGGTATTGCCGGTCAGGCGCGGCCGATCAGGTCGGCGACCAGCTCGGCCGACAGTCCGACGAGCGGCAGGCCGCCTCCCGGATGGGAGGAGCCGCTCGCGAGATAGAGGCCCGGCACGGGAGACCTGTTAGCTGCTCGCAGGAATGCTGACCGCGCGCCATTGGATGACGTTCCGTAGATCGAGCCGCCGGGTGCCCGGGTGTCATGCTCGAGATCGGCCGGGGTACGGATCTCACGCCATCGGATCCGGTCGCGAACGTCAAGTCCTCGAGCGGCCATCACCTCGAGAACTCGGTCCGCGTAGGACTCCGCGAGGCCGGGTTCCCGCCAGTCGACCCCACGACCACGTTTTGCTGAGTCCGGGTCGTGCCTCGGCGCGTTGATGAGGACGAACCAGGACTCGGTGTTGTCGTCGGGGCGCAGGGCCGGGTCGTCGGGTGCGGCGATGTAGACGGTGGGATCGTCGACAGGCTGCGGGTGACGGCCGAAGATCGAGTCGAACTCAGCCGCGTAGTCCTTGGGGAACAACACCGTGTGGTGACGCAGATCAGGGGTGCGTCCATCGAGGGCGAGCAGCAGCACGAAACCGGCTAGCGACGGGGTGGCCTTGCGCAGCCGAGCGCGTCCAGGGTCACCCGATTTGCCCGGGACCAGCCGGCCATACACCTCGGCGGCATCGGCGTTGCAGACCACATGATCAGCGGGCACGAGTTCTTCGTCCGCGAGCCGTACGCCAACAGCCCGGCCACCCTTGACGACTACTTCGGCGACATCGGTGTCGAACCGGAACCTGACTCCTCGTTCGAGGCAACGTTCGTAGAGCGCCTCCCCGAGGCGGCGCAGGCCGCCACTCACGTAGTAAGCACCGAAGGCCTGCTCCACGTAGGGCACCACCGCCAGCGCGGCCGGGGCCTTGCGTGGGTCGGAGCCGGTATAGGTCGCGTAGCGCCACAGAAACTGTCGGAGGCGAGGGTCGCGAAGGTGGCGACGCCCCATGGCATCGAGGCTGCGCCAGGGCGCGATAGTGCGAAGGTCGCGAACCCGACCGGACTGCCGAAGCAGGTCGAGCGGCCCGTCCAAGGTCGAGGTCAGAAACGGCCCGCGGGTCGCCTGCCAGATCCGCCCGGCGTGGGCCAGGAAGCGCAACCAGTCGTCGCCGGCTCCTGCTCCGAAAGCTTCGTCGAAGGCGCGACCGACGCCGCGTCGGTCGCAGTCAGGGACATCGACCTCGGTGCCATCGGCGAAGCGGTAGTGGCACACCGGGTCGACCGGCTCCAAGTCGACACACGACTCGAGCGAGGCGCCGGTCTTGAGGAAGGTGTCACGGTAGACGGCTGGCAGCGTGAGCAGCGAGGGCCCGGTGTCGAAGGAGAAGCCGTCGCGGGAGTACCAGCCGAGCTTGCCGCCCCACGTCGGGGCTTGTTCCAGAACAGTGACCTCGTGGCCTTTCACGGCGAGGCGGGCCGCGCAGGCGAGCCCAGCCATGCCGGCGCCAACGACCACGACCCGGCTCACAGCGCCCGCCCCTTCCAGGTCAGGGATCCACGCCGTCGACGCGAGATCGAGTCCGTAGTAAGGCCGATGAAGGCCGCGACGGATAGAGGGTGGGCCAACGTGTCAGGCCAGATCCGGCCGCCGACCTGGCGAGCGACCAGGACCCGTCCCGCAACCCCCGCAGCAGTTCCGAGCAGTCCGGCGCGTCGTACCGACCCGCGACCAGCCAGTGCGGCCAGTGGCGGGACGAGATACAGAAGGCCGAGCAGGGAACAGACCGCTGCAGCGCCGGCGGGAGAGCCGAAGGCGGACCAAAGGGATTTGGCATAGCCCTCGCGCAGCTCGTCCCACGAGCCGTACATGTGGCACACCGCAACGGTCGTACCGTCGGCGATGATCGGCCGGAGGCCTGAGCTCTTGAACGCACGAGCCAACGCGACGTCCTCCAGCACGTCGTTGCGGACGCCCGAATGCCCGCCCGCTTGCCCGTAGGCCGCGGCATCGCAGGCGAGCAACTGCCCGTTGGCCGCCACGAGGGACGGGCGCGATGAGGATTCCGCGAGGCGCAGGGGAAGGAAGGTCAGCCACGACCATTGGAGGAGCGGCTGCACGAGCCGCTCGCCCGCGCTGTTGGCGATCTGTCGGGGGTACGGGCAGACCAGGTCGAAGCCGCCGCTGCGGAGGAGGGAAACCGTTGCCGCGACAGCGTGTGGCTCGAGCACGACATCGGCGTCGACGAAGACGAGGACCTGACCGCGGGCTGCTGTGGCCAGCTGGGCGCAGGCGTGGGGCTTGCCGAGCCAGTGCGCGGGCAGCGACTCGCCCGTCATCAGCCGGACCCGAGGGTCGTCGCCGACCACGCTGCGGACGACGTCAGTCGTACCGTCGGTGGATCCGTCATCGAGAACGAGGATCTCGAGATCACGCAGCCCGCTCTGGGCGAGCAGTGCATGCAGACAAGGGCCGACGCGGCTGGCTTCGTCACGCACCGGGAGGAGCACCGAGACGGGCTCGGTCACCTCGGCTGGTGACAGTGGTGGGACCCTGACTCGTCGGAGGTTGAAGGCCGTGTGCAGGGTGGCCAGGACCGCTCCGGCGGCGGCCGTGCTGGAGACGAGCCGTGCGACCTTCACAGCATCGATCCCTGGTCCTCGTGGAGCCGACTCAATCCCGGCCGACCCACAGGACCCAGGCGTACGGCACGGCGACTGCGCCCATGGCGATGCCTCCGTACAGCGCCACCCACGGGCGGTCGAAAAACACCAAGCTCGCGAACACCGAGGAGAAGTACGTCCAAAGGAAGAGCAAAGCCGGCTGACCCTCCGGCGCGGCCCGCCGAGGAAGCCGGTCGAGCGCCAGCATCATCGCGAAGGACACGAGGTACCAGCCGGCAAAATTGGACAGCGGGACCGAGTCGATGTTCGGGAGCGTGGTCACCGCAGCCGCCGTGAACCTCCAGTAGCCCTCGGCGACCATCATCGGGTCGAGGAACAGATCCCAAGCAGCAAGTCCGAGGGCACCGACGAGGGGGGTCGAGATGGAGCCTCGGCATAGTTTCCGCGCGGCGAGCAACACTGGGTAGGCCATCATCGCCCAGGCAAGCGGGATGACCCAGGGGACCCCGAAGACCGTGCCACCGAGGTCGCCGTACTCGTAGTCGCCGAAGGGCCAGCCGGTGCGTACGCCGATGGCCTCAACGAGCAGACCACCACCGACAGTGACGAACAGGTAGCCCGAGGTCCACGCAGCCCCCCGCCAGACCAGGGCGTGCGTGGCCGAGGCGAGGAAGAACAAGGCGACGGTGACGATGGTCAGGGTCCGCCGGTTGTCCCCCTCAACGAGCGGGTAGGCGATCTGCGCTGCGATCGTCGCCAGCGCGAGTCCCCAGGGCAACGCCCGCAGAAAGCTGGACGGCCCGCGACGCCGGTCGGCGTGCGGTCCGGAGTACACGCGGACGCTCACGGCGCCGAAGCCTACGTGGCCTGGACCGAGATGCTGGTCCCGGCGTAGGTCCCCTCGGCCTGCAAGACCGCGAACCGCGCAAACAACTCCTCGGAATACCAGCCGAGCTCGCGGGTCCTGGCGATGACAGCTTGATGCTCGGGTTGTCGGTGAGCGAAGTCCCTGAGTGCGGTGGCCGAGTCCCAGACGCTGAAGGTTCCCTGGAGCCCCACGGGCGCTTCACCGATGCCGACCTTGAGCAGCAGATTCGGGTTCGCGTTCAGCGCCTCCGACACGGGAGGAACGCTGCGCCAGAAGGTGCGCCACAGGTGCGGCTTGATCCGCGCACGGGTGAGAGCGGCTACAGGTCCGTCGTGCTTGGTGGGGGTGGGGTTACCGAAGGGCGTACGTCCGGCCCACTGCCCCTTGCTGGTGAGAGGACGCAACGCCAGGCGCACTCGTTCGTCGGAGCGGGCGTCCCACCGACGGATGACCGAAGAGCCCTCGAAGGCTTCCGCTGCGGCGAGGGAGTCCCAGGTGGCCAGGATTCCCCAGTGCCTTGGATCGGAATCGTGGGGAGTGAAACTCTCACCTGATCCGGTGCCGAGTAGCTTGGCGAACCGAAGACCGGGGACCTTGCTCAATGGACGTCGGTCACGTCCCATCGCAAGGAAGGCGGCCGGGACAGCATGTACGGGGACGCCCCACAGATGAACCGTGACCAGCGCCGGTGTCTCCGTCTCGCCCTCGTCCACGTGCTCAGACTAGGTGCCCTCGCTCGCTTGTTCGATGGTGCTGAGCGTGTGCCGGATCACCGTGTTGGGAGCGTCCCATTGCGGCGTGTGGCCGCAGCGTTCGAGGGTGATCCAGCGCGCGTGGGCGGGCAGGAGCTCGCGGGCCTGGGCTCGACCGGCCGGCAGGATCCGGTCGTTGTCGCCCCACAAGGCGGTGACGGAGACGTTCACTGCGCTCGCACGCAGGAACTGTTGTTGGCGGGTGCCCTCCAGTGCCGCCCAGTAGCCGTTCGCGTCTGCCATCGCGCGGGCGGCTGCCACCGCATCGACGTAGGGCACATCGCCGGGAGACTCGGAGCCGGAAGCCATGGCCATCATCCGCACCGCGCGCAGGTGCAGGGCGTACGGCCCAAGGGGCGCGAGTGACCGAGCCGCGGTCCTGTTGATGCGGACGAAGGGATTGAGGGATCGGCCGGTGTCTTGCCACAGACCTGCGGGGGCAAGCGCGGTCACCGACAGGGCGCGGCCATCGGCGGCGGCTTCAAGAACGGTCCATCCGCCAAGAGAGTGTCCGAGCAGGTGAGCCCGGTCCCAGCCCCGGTCGTCCATGGCCCGGCCCACGTGGGCGCTGAGCTCGGCGGGGGTGAGCGGGCGACCGTCCCAGGGCTCAGTTCCGTGACCGGGGAGGTCTACCGCGAGCGCGTCGGCGACGCGCATCAGCGCCGGGAGGACGGGCCGCCAGATGGTGGATGCGCTGCCGAGCCCGTGGACCAGGACCAGTCGCGGCCTCGACGATTTCTCGCTCACGCGACCTCGGCAGGGGTGCCGCCGGTGATGCGAACCAGCTCGTCGAAGGTTGTGGGGAAGACCGTGTGTGGATGACCGGCGGCCGCCCAGATGACCTCATGGTCGGCGAGCGCGAGGTCGACGAGAGTACGTACGGCCGTGAGGTGGCCAACCGGCGCTATCCCACCGATGGTCATCCCTGTCCGGTCCTTGACCATCTGGGGGTCGGCGCGGCCGACGTGTTCGGCACCCACGAGCGCAGCAACTTTCTTGGTGTCGACTCGGTGCCCGCCCGAGGTCATCACGAGCAGCGGCTCACCGTCTGCGGCAAACACCAGGGAGTTTGCGATGGCCGCGACGTCACAGCCGACCTGGGCTGCGGCTGTGGCAGCGGTCGGCGCGGGGTCGGTGAGCACCACGGGAGTCGACGTGACTCCGGCCGCGGCAAGAGCTTCACAGACCCGTCGCACGGCTGGGTGGTCGAGGATCGCCTCTTCGCTCATGGGTGGCGAACTTACGTGAACGTCTTCGTCCAGGCCCATGCAGGGCACATGCGCCCGACGGCTCAGGCGGCGTCGTCCCAGGGGAGGGTGTTGTTGTCGGGACCTGATTTCGGGGTGCTGGTCCCGATGAGTTGTCCGTGTCGGTCGGTGAAGGTGAGGGTGCCGGCGGGGTTGCCTTCGA
>JANPBY010000001.1:0-7578 GCA_031430645.1 Actinomycetes bacterium | reverse complement strand
GTACCGGATCCCGCAGTCTTCGCAGACTTCCAGTCCCCGAGGTTGAGGGTGAGGCGACGACCGAGACCCAACGCCGATCGGATTCCTCATCGTCTCCCAGGGCTGACTGAAACTTCCGAGACTGCGGATACTGCGGAGACGCCCGGTTCACGAGTCACCTCACCAGTGCCTGAGGCCGAGTAGGCAGCGGCGAGGCCGCGATACCGAGATTGCGGTGGCCCGGTACCTGCGCGATGTGAAGGGTTGGGTGCGGGCGCGGGCGTCGGAGCCGAATGCGGGCGGCCGTGACATGCTCGGCGTACCGGGGTATTCGATCGAGTGCAAGGCGCGGAGACGCCTGGCCATGCATGGTCGTCATCCGCCGAACGGTGCCACCACCACCGACCCGGCCACTGGTTCTAGGTGACGGGCGACCTGCCCCGGCCTGCCGTGCCCCCTGAAGCCTTGCCACGCCCCGCGCTGGCCACACCGTCCCCACGATTCCCAACCGTCGGCAGCGCTGCCCTCTAGGCTCGGCCCAGGGGCTGCCGAGACCCGATCGACAGGCAACGTGCGACCGGAGGTTAGGGACAAACGTGTCAGCCCTGAGCGACCTGCTCCGACAGGTTCAGCAGAAGGACCCGCAGTTGGCTGCCGACCTTGCCGCCGAGGTGAAGGCGCTCAGCGGGAGACGAGCGTTCGGTCTCAACTTCGAACGCCACACACCTGAGACTGTCGAACTCCCCGGTCGTCCCATCCGCAAGGGCGACAAGGTGCGATTCCTGCCGGACAGGGGGGCGGTACCTGATCGGACTGACCAGCGGCTCTGGCGGGTCTCGCTTATCCAGCCCTCAGGCGACGCGCTCAGCGCCCAGTTGATCGCACAAGCCGAGAACAGCGAGGGGACGTTCGACACCGCCACGCGGTCGGTCGACGACCTTGTTGTCGTTGCCGAGTTCCGCGACCCCATCTACCCCGGTCTCAGATCGACCGGGAAGATCGAACGCGGCGGAGACAAGCCGTTCCACGCCGTGATCAACGCCGAGAACTTCCACGCGCTCCAGGCGTTGCTCTACGCGCACGAGGGCGGAGTGGATGCCATTTACATCGACCCGCCCTACAACAACGGCAAGAAGGACTGGAGGTACAACAACGACTACGTGGACTCCGAGGATGACTACAGACACTCCAAGTGGCTCGCCTTCATGGAACGACGGCTCCGTCTGGCAAAGAGGCTCCTCAACCCGGCCGAGAGCGTGCTCATAGTCGCGATAGACGACCGAGAGGTCCACCGCCTGGGACTCTTGCTTGAGCAGGTCTTCGACGAGAGCAAAGTGCAAATGGTCACAACGGTGACTAACCCCAGGGGAAAGTACCGGGATGGCGAGTTCTCCCGGTGCGACGAGTACTTGTTCTTCGTTTCCATAGGACGCGCCGCAGTTGTTGGAGAGCCTGACGCGGACTACTCCGCGGGCGCGAGCGTGCCCTGGAGGACGCTTCGGCGAAGCGACATCGACTCGGCACGCGGGACGGGCAAGGGAGGTCCGAGCCAGTTCTTCCCTATTTATGTAGACAACACAACCAGGCGCATTCGCTCGCTCGGGGTTGCGCTGGCACCTGGGATCGATCGGACGGCGATCGTGGCTCCTGATGGGTGCACGGCCGTGTTCCCCGTTCGTGATGATGGAACCGAGATGAACTGGGGGCTCACCGCCGGATCCCTCCAGGCGCTATTGGGCAGGGGCTACGTACGGGTAGGAAGACATGCCCCACAGAAGCCCCAGCAATACGAGATCTCCTACCTCACGACGGGTCGCATTGCAGACATCTCGGAGGGTCGTGCCACAGTGGTCGGCTCCGATGAGACAGGGGCTGTCCTGGCCAATTACCTGACCCACAAAATGAAGATGCCCCTCTCGAACTGGGTACGCGATTCACATAACGCCGAGACGCAGGGGACTGCCATGGTCAAGTCCCTCCTCGGCGAGAAGCGCTTCCCATTCCCCAAGTCCCTGTATGCAGTCGAGGACTCGTTAGGGCACTTCATCGCGAATAGGCCGGACGCACTCATTATCGACTTCTTCGCAGGTTCGGGGACGACGGCCCACGCAGTTATGCGACTCAACAGGCGAGATCAGGGCCGCCGGCGATGCATCATCGTGACGAACAACGAGGTAGCGGAGGGCGAGCAAGCGGCCCTTCGTGAGCGTGGCCTGCGCCCAGGAGATCCAGAGTGGGAGTCCCATGGGATCTGTGACCACGTAACCCAGCCGCGAATTGAAGCCGCCGTCACTGGGCATAGGCCCGGGGGTGGCCCGCTCTCGGGCGAGTACAAGTACACCGATCCGTTCCCAATGTCGGAGGGTTTTGCAGAGAACGTTGAGTTCCTCACCCTCACATATGAAGCGCCTCGAAGTGTGGCGCACAATCGGTCATTCGATGCAGTGGCACCGCTGCTTTGGCTCAAGGCAGGGGCGCAGGGACGACGCATCGACCACGTTCTGGAAGCGTTTGACGTAGCGGATACTTATGGTGTCCTCTTTGATCTTGACCACTCGCGCGGCTTCCTTGAAGCGATCCGTGATGCCGTGTCGGTGTTGACGGCGTTCGTTGTCACTGATGACGACAGGCGCTACCAGATGGTATGTGCGGAACTCCCACGTCGGGTCGAACCTGTGCGGTTGTACGAGTCGTACCTGACGAACTTCACCATCAACACCGGGCGGGAGTGACCGGGCGATGAGGTTCACGCTGAAGGACTACCAGACTGACGCCGTCGCTGATGTCTTGCAGAATCTGTCAGCCGCGCACGCCGACTTCCATGACAGGGGGCGACGGGTTGCGTTCTCGCTGACGGCGACCACCGGGGCGGGGAAGACCGTCATGGCCGCCGCGGTCATCGAGGCGTTGTTCGAGGGTGACGACGACTTCGACTTTGAGGCCGACAAAGGCGCTGTGGTCCTCTGGTTCACGGATGACCCCTCCTTGAACGAGCAGACTCGCTTTCGTTTGATAGAGGCCGGAGACCGACTGGCTCACTCGCGTCTGGTCGTTGTGGAGAACACCTTCAACCAAGCGAGGTTCGCGCCGGGCAACGTCTACTTCCTCAACTCCCAGAAACTGCGAGCGGGCGCGAATCTGGTCAAAGGGGCAAGTCAGGACCTGCAGGCCCCATTGATGGAGCGTGCGGCGAGTCCGGACCTGCGGGCCTTCACGATGTGGGACACGATCCGCAACACCGTCGAGGACGAAACCAGGACTTTGTACGTGATCCTCGATGAGGCGCACCGCGGGATGCGCAAGCCCACAAAGGCGGCTGCTGCCGAGAAGTCGACCATCGTTCGCCGGCTCATCAATGGCAGCAACGGGTCACCGCCGGTGCCAGTCGTGTGGGGCATCAGTGCCACGGTGGATCGGTTCGACAAGGCCATGAGCGAGTCAGCAGGTCGGACCATCTATCCCAGTGTCCAGGTGGACCCTGCTCGTGTGCAGGAGTCCGGCCTCTTGAAGGATGACATCCGGCTCGACTTCCCCGCTGAGAAGGGAACGTTCGATCTCGTGCTTCTGACCCGCGCCACGCGCAAGGTCATGGAGTCGACCACTCTCTGGCGTGAGTACTCCGACTCCCAGGACACCGCTGCCGACCCCGTCGTGCCGCTCCTGATCGTGCAGGTCCCAAACACTCCAAGTGACGATCTGATGCTGAGCGCCTTCAAGACGATTCAAGGGGAGTGGCTGGACCTTCCAGACGATGCAATGGCGCACGTGTTCGGCGAGCACTCCACCATCGAACTCGGTGGATACCGGGTGCCGCACGTGAGCCCCGAGCATGTTCAGGACAGAAGGAACATCCGAGTCCTCTTCGCGAAGGACGCCATCTCGACCGGATGGGACTGCCCCCGCGCAGAAGTACTCATGTCCTTTAGGCCCGCGACGGACGAGACTCACATCACTCAGTTGCTGGGACGTATGGTTCGAACGCCTCTTGCTCGCCGTATCCCTGGCGACGACCGACTCAACGCGGTCGAATGCGTTTTGCCATTCTTTGATCGGAAACGTGCCACTGCGATTGCCAAAGTGATGCTTGGCGAGAAGCCGGAGGGAGAAGACGGAACCGGCGGCACGGGCGGCGGCCAGGGCCGCCGTGTCCTGATCGATCCGCAGGATATGACGGTCAACCTCGCCATCCCGGACTACGTCTGGGAAGCGTTTGACGGACTGCCCTCGCAGACGCTTCCGAAGAAGGCCGCGAAGCCCGTCAAGAGGCTGACGGCGCTCGCGCAGGCCCTGGCGCACGACAAGGTGCTGCCGGATGCAGGCAAGAAGGCACACGCGGAGATGTTTGCGGTTCTCGACGGACTGCTGACCCGCTATTCCTCCAAGGTTGAGGAGGCCATGAACGGGATCCTGTCTGTTGAGGGCGAGACCATCGTGGCCGGTATGAACTCCAAGAGTGTCGCGGTGGCCGAGACGTTTACGGAGATGGCGGACGACCGGGCTGTTGAGCATGACTTCAAGGCTGCGGGGCGCATCCTCAGTCCCGACATTGCTCGTAGGTACGCCGACCACATCGCAGTCGCGGACGACGGCGACGACGGTCTATTCGACGCACACCTGAAGGTCGCTGCACTTGCCCGGGTCGACGGCGTGCAGGCGGACCTTGATCGCGAGGCGGACACACTCGCGAAGAAATGGTTCGCCGCGCACAGGGTCGCCATCAAAGGCCTGACAGACGACCGGCGGGCGGTGTACGACGAACTCCTTGCGATGTCTGCTGACCCGCACCGCATTGACGTCTTGCGACCGAAGGTCCGTGCCGAGGAGACCAAGGACCTTGACGGGGAACCGGTGCCCACGCGCAGCCTTCACCTCGTGTCAGATGAGGACGGGAACTTCCCTATAGGCACTCTCAACAAGTGGGAGGTCAAGGTCGTAGACGCCGAGATGACTCGCTCCGGATTCGCGGCGTGGTACCGCAACCCCGGCAGAGCCTCCGAAGACTCCCTCGCCATCGCCTACAAGGACGGCAAAGACACCTGGCGGCGGCTATGCCCCGACTTCATCTTCTTCCACCTCGGCAGCGACGCCAAGGTCGAAGCATCCATCGTCGACCCCCACGGATTCCACCTCACTGACGCGCTCCCCAAACTGCGCGGGCTCGCAACGTTCGCCTTGGACTTCGGTGGTGACTTCCATCGGATCGAAGCCGTCGCTGAGATGAAGGACGGAACTTTGCGCGTCCTCGACCTGAAGCGTGAGGCTGTGCGCATAGCCATTCACGACGCCACAGATGCGGAAGCCCTTTACCTCAGCGCGTCGGCAATCGACTACTGAGAGAGCAAGGCCCAAAGGGGGCTCGACAGGCCGTCGACGTGGGCGTGGCTTGGGGCTAGGTCACGAGTCCCACGCCCCGGAGGAACCTCTGCCATAAGACAAACGCATCCTCGGCCACCGCCAGCGCGTCGACCGCGGTCGCCGAGCCGTTCTTCGGCGTGATGATGATTGTCCACGCCCGTTCCATCGGCTGTTGCCCAGATTGCGGGCCGGGAGACTCCCGCTGCCTTGCCGTACTCACGATGTGCACAGAACGGTCGTCGTCCCGCTTCCGTGTTCGGTGCTTCCGAGTGTTAGCCGCGGAGCCGCATATCGCGATGGGGCCATTCTTGGGGGTATGCCTCAGGCGTCGTGCTGCGGCGTCCACTCCCCCTGCTAGGTCCTTTGAGAACGCTTCGGTCATATCGAATAGCGCAGAGAGGAACGTCCCCACGTCCGTCGTCGTCATCGGTACGTGGCCGCGAACGCCACCCCGATACGCCTCGCGGAGTCTCGTGAGGCCAAGGAGGTTCTCAGCCCAGTTGCACTGCCATTCCCTCGCGGGACGCTGGTCATCCGTCACGACCGAAACCTAGCCTTTGTGCTCTGACGCCGGATCGCCGGACGGCCCAGGACAGGATTCATTTAGGCCCACGCATGTATACCCCCTGTGGGGTCCTGGCCAGCGCTCCGGACAGAGCCGTATGGCTGGCCCAGGTCCGACCGCTTGGGTGGGCGTCGCCAGGCACCGAGTGCGGCCCGCCCGGCCCCCACAGCGGGCCGTTAGGCCAGCGCCAGCGGGTGCGCACTTCGCCCTCGGTGAGGCCGCTCATGCCTATCCACACCGCTGCGGCTGCCAGCATGGTGCAATGACTCGTGAAGGGTGGGCGACGCTGCTGGAGGCGTTCGGCGCGCTGGCTCTGCTCTACGGGCTGACCTTGACCTGGCTCCGGTGGAAGCCGAGCGCGTGGCCGCACCGCGCATTGTCAGCGACCCGCGCATTGGTGGCCCATGTTCGTGCTCGCCTGTTTGGCCGTCATATCCGTATCGTCATCAACGACCTGGCGACGGGTGGGACCGGGACCGCCAGTCTCGGGCTGCTCGTCATCCGAGCCGACCCCGGCGCCGACGCCCCCCTCGCCGAACAGGTCGACTACCTGCGGCAAGCCTTCGACCGGTTGGAGGGCGCACGGCATCAGATGGACGCCAGACAGACCGCCGACGCGGAAGCCCTCCGCGCAGATCACGACGCCGACGTGGCAGCCCTCCGGGAGCGGCTCGCCGAGGTCGACGCACGGCTGCCACCTCTCGCCCTGGACGGTCTCGTGTGGGCCGCAGGAGGCGCTGCCCTGACTCTGGCCGGGGTTCTGCTCGGAGCCCCGTGGTGACAGCGGCAGGCACCGCAACGGTCCTTCAGGTGGCAGGCGCTGCCCTCATCCTCTATGGGCTCGGCTCGACATGGTGGAGGTATGCACCCGACTCCGGATTTCGGCGCGCGGGACGGTCGCTGCGCTCGTGGTTGCAGCGCCACATCGGCTCGAAGCCTGCGCCCCAAGCGCACGCCGTCTTCGCCACGGACGTCGGCCGGTTCACCGACGGTGCCGTCGTCGACCGGGATCCCGGCACGGACGCACCGACCGGTGCGCAGGTCGCGTGGCTGCGCACGGAGGTTGTGAGGCTCACCGAGCGAATCCGCTCTGGTGAAGTCCGCGAGGCCGCGGAGATCGCCTCTGTACGAGCCGAGCAGGGTGCCTCCGTGTCTGCCGCCCGCGCGGACCTGGAACTCGTCCGTGCAGGGCTTCCTCGCGTGGCTCTCGACGGTTTCGCTTGGGCCGCTGGCGGGGCTGCCCTCACGCTGGTCGGCTTGCTCGTTGGTGCGTTTGCTTAGACGTTGGAGTCGTCGCCAGAGTCATCAAGGCTCGGGGCTGCCGCCGGGCGGACCAGGCCTTCGTTGGCATTTCGGATCACGGTAAGTACAGAGTCGAGATGCCTGGCGAGCGCCGGGATGTGGCTCGGAACTTCCGGGTGGTTGGCAACGTACTGCCGGGCAATCTTCACCTTGGCTGGCCTCTCCACGCCACCGAACGAGAAGGGGTCCGATGGCGCCCCCTGATACGACCAGTCGCCGCTCTTGATCGGGTGCACGAGTTCGTACGTCTCCCGGAAAGCGGCTACGTCCAGGTAGTTCTCGATCGTGTAGGCATCAGTGACCCATGCGTACCCCCGTCCCCCCACGGCCTCAAACTCCTCCAGCAGGCGTGCCTTCTCCGGCCGCAACGTCTGACC